>NZ_JBYTDD010000034.1:0-58276 GCF_058791055.1 Pseudomonas sp. EU05-FHT14B02
TGTTTGCTCGCACGAACATCATCAAACAAATCGGCGTTCTTGTTTCTGTGTTTCCCAGGATTCCGTGAAGAACCAAAAAAAGGGCGTCCATCAGGACGCCCGACAGTCCTCTACCTAGAACTGCAATCAGACGGCCATGGATCATTTCGGTCTGTAGGTTTCAGTCATTTGTGCGGTTTGATCGTCCGGAACCCGCAGTTCAATGCTTTGGATGGGGTGGCCCAAGGCTTCTTGCTGGGCCAGTCGCAGGCTTTCGTAGTAATAGCGCATGCGTTCGGCTCCACCTTCGGCAAAAGCACTGGTTGAGCCCAAGGCCATCAGGCCGGCGAGAATCATTGTGGTGCGTTTCATGGTTTGCCTCCCACTACAGATGTCGGATGCCTTTCGTCCATGAATCAATGAAGCAGTGTCGAAATGGCATTATCCGCCGATTCGGTCAATTGGGAATCAACTTCACCAACGCCCTGCATGGCTGCAACGGGAGCATGAAAAAGGGGCCGGAACCGGCCCCTGAAAGGATTACTGCTGAACGACAGTGGGTGGCGTTTTGGGCTTCATCAAGCTGAAGTCGATCAGCGCACGCTGCTGACGCTCATACGGGTTGCCGATCATCAATGGCCGGGCCTTGAAGCTGTCACTGACCAGGCTTTTGCTGCGATCGAGTTCATCGAAGCTCAGGCCCGCCAGGTCGGCCCAGGTGTGAATCAGATGCGAGCTGCTGTAAGGGCGCGAGAGATCACCCGCGAGGTTCCAGTCATGGGTTGCGCGCCATTTCGGCGATGCCCAGGCCATGAACGGAATGGTGTACATCGGTGCTGTCGGCTTGTTCTCGTTGCGCCCCAAGGTGTTGTGGCCCACGGAATCGAACACGTCTTCGCCGTGGTCGGAAAGGTACAGCAGGAAGCCGTTCGGATCGGTCCTGGCGTAGTCCTTGATCAGGCTGGACACCACGAAGTCGTTGTACAGCACGGCATTGTCGTAGCTGTTGTACGTCGGCAACTGGTCATCGCGAATGCCGGCAGGCACGCCCTCACGGTCCTGGAATTTGTCGAAGGTCGACGGGTAGCGGTACTGGTAGCTCATGTGCGTGCCGAGCAAATGCACGACGATGAGTTTGCGCGGTGCACCGTCGGCCAAGGCCTTGCTGAAGGGCTCGATCACGTCTCCATCGTACTGGGCGGCGTTCTGGTTGCGGTTGTTGTTCAGGTACACCTGTTCATCGGCCTGTTCGGAAAAGGTCGTGAGCATGGTGTTGCGCTTGGTCATGGTCTGCTGGTTGGTGATCCAGAAGGTCTTGTAACCTGCCTGTTTCATCATGCTGACCAGCGATGGCGTCGACAGGTACAGGTCGGGGTTTTCTTCGTCGGCGAAGGTCAGGACCTGCTGCAGCGCCTCAATGGTGTAGGGGCGCGGCGTAATGACGTTGTCGAAAACGTCCAGTTGATCCTTGAGCTTGTCCAGTTCCGGTGTGGTTGCCCGGGGGTAGCCGTACAGGCTCATGCGCTGACGGTTGGTGGACTCACCGATCACCAGCACCAGGGTAGCAGGCGTGTTGGCCATTGCGTCCTTCAGGTTGTGCAGCGGTGGAATCTTGCTGGCGCTATTGAGCATGTCCTGCATACCGGCCAGGGTTTCCAGGTAGCGGTGATAGGCCACGGCCATTTGCCATGGCACCGCCGGCTCGATGCGGGTTTCGAACTTGTCGAAGCCTTCGGCGAAACTGCCGGTGCGTGAGGTTTGCTTGATCAGCGGATAACCGACTACCGCGACGACAATGGCCACCGCGGCCACGATTGCCTTGCCACGGGGCAGGTACACAGGGCGCAGACGTGTCCACAGGAACCAGGAAAAAGCGGTGTGGGCCAGGAACGCCGGCACCATCCACCAGGCAAAGTACTGGGTCATGTACTCGCCGGCTTCAGCCACGTTCGACTCAAACATGATGAAGATGACGCTCTGGGAAAACTCCTGCTGATAAATGAAGAAGTAACCCAGGCTCGCCATGGAGCACGCCCACAGTACGACGCCGATCACGGCAGCCATGACGCGGGTTTGCCGGGGGAACAGCAACATCGGCGCCAGCCAGAAGGCGCTCATGACGAAGGCCTGGCGGAATCCGCTAAAGCCGGAGGTGCCAGTCAACTGGATCAGTAGTTGGGTGATGCCGGAAAAGTACCAGAAAAATACAAACAGCCAGACAAATCCGGCCCAATCAAAACCTGCCGCAGTCGTGTTGCTGCGTTTCAACAAAGACATTCAGCGCTCCAGCCGAGAGTTCACTACCACCGCCGAGACTTGGATATCACGGACGACGAACGAGGGCCGCGCGGAATCGGGCGACCTAAACGAGTAATTGTCGTGTAACAATTGTGAAAATTTTGTGAGTTGCCAGGGGTGGCAGGGCGTGAGCCAGTGCGGAAGCAGTGCAGACTGCTCCCGCTTCAAAGGAGGGGTCAGGCGAGTGGGGCGTGTTGAACCACAGCCAGGGGCTGCACTTGATTGGTTTGCAGCAGCAGCCGCAACTGCGCCAGTTCCTGCTTCAACTGATCGCGTTCGTCTTTCAACTGGCGCAATTCATCACGACGGATTGTGACGTAAAGGGTTTGTGCTGGCAGTGCGGTATGTACTGTGCCCATTGCTCACCTCGCAAATGGCGTGTCTCAACTGTAGGTACGCCTCGAAATCCGGGGCTGACCTACTATCGGCGCCAATTTTGATTTCTTTTGCCCAAGAAGGGAACTTTTTTATTTTTCATGGTCGTTGTGTCTTCGGTTTGATTCCCGACGTTATCCATCAGGATCGGGCACAATGCCCGGAAACTTCGTGCCAACGCTCTGGACTAACCTCATGAGTCGCGTTGGGCTATAACCTTTGACACACTTTAATTTGTAGTAGGGAGCATCAGCACATGCAACTCGGGATTATTGGACTGGGCCGCATGGGCGGCAATATTGCGCGGCGCCTGATGCTCAACGGGCACACCACCGTTGTTTACGATCGCAATACCGCCTTTGTCGAAGCCTTGGCTACAGAGGGCTCCACGGGCGTCACCGATCTGCCGGCGCTGGTCGCCGGCCTGGCCAGGCCGCGTGCGGTCTGGGTCATGCTGCCAGCTGGCGCGCCGACCGAAGAAACCATCGACACCCTGAGCACCTTGCTCGAAGCCGGCGATACCATCATCGATGGTGGCAACACCTTCTATAAAGACGATATTCGCCGGGCGAAGACCCTGTCGGAAAAAGGCCTGCACTACATCGACGTCGGTACATCCGGCGGTGTCTGGGGCTTGGAGCGCGGTTACTGCATGATGATCGGCGGCGATGCCGAGACTGTTAAGCGCCTCGACCCGCTGTTCGCATCCCTGGCCCCTGGCCTGGGCGACATCCCGCGCACCAAGGACCGCAAGTCCGACGACGATCGTGCCGAGCGTGGTTACATTCATGCAGGTCCGGCCGGTTCCGGGCACTTCGTGAAGATGATCCACAACGGCATCGAATACGGAATGATGCAGGCGTTCGCAGAAGGCTTCGACATCCTCAAGACCAAAAACAGCGAGAGCCTGCCGCAAGACCAGCGTTTCGACCTGAACGTCGCCGATATCGCCGAAGTGTGGCGCCGTGGCAGTGTGGTGTCCTCGTGGTTGCTGGACCTGACTGCCGACGCCCTGGCCAGCGATCCGAAACTCGACGGTTTCTCCGGGTCCGTGGCCGACAGCGGTGAAGGTCAATGGACCATCGAAGCCGCCATGGAACAAGCGGTGCCGGTGCCGGTGCTGTCGAACTCGCTGTTCTCCCGCTACCGTTCCCGTGGGCAAGGCACCTTTGGCGACAAGATTCTCTCGGCCCAGCGCTTCGGCTTCGGCGGCCATGTGGAGACCTCGAAAAAATGACCCACTCGATCCGCAGAAAATCCAAGGCTGAACCCGCGCCGCCGACCACGCTGTTCCTGTTCGGTGCCCACGGCGATCTGGTCAAGCGTCTGCTGATGCCGGCGCTGTACAATCTCAGTCGTGACGGTTTACTCGGGAATGGACTGCGGATCATCGGCGTTGACCACAACGCCATCAGCGATGAAGGCTTCGCGAAAAAACTCGAAGACTTCATCCGCAACGAGGTGGCCACCAGGACCGGCAAGGGCGATCAAGCCCTTGACCCGGCGCTGTGGGCCAAACTCGCCAAAGGCATCAGCTACGTCCAGGGCGACTTCCTGGACGACAGCACTTATCAAGCGCTGGCGGCAAAAATCGCCGACAGCGGTACTGGCAATGCGGTGTTCTATCTGGCCACCGCGCCGCGTTTCTTCAGTGAAGTGGTGCGCCGTCTTGGCTCGGCCGGCTTGCTGGAAGAAACCCCCGAGGCTTTCAGAAGGGTGGTGATCGAAAAACCCTTCGGCTCCGACCTGCATACGGCCGAAGCCTTGAACGCTTGCCTGCTCAAGGTGATGACGGAAAAGCAGATCTACCGCATCGACCATTACCTGGGCAAGGAGACTGTACAGAACATCCTGGTCAGCCGGTTCTCCAACAGCCTGTTCGAAGCGTTCTGGAACAATCACTACATCGACCACGTGCAGATTACCGCCGCCGAAACCGTGGGCGTGGAAACCCGTGGCAGTTTCTATGAGCACACCGGCGCGATGCGGGACATGGTGCCCAATCACCTGTTCCAGTTACTGGCGATGGTGGCGATGGAGCCGCCCGCCGCGTTCGGCGCCGATGCGGTGCGCGGTGAGAAAGCCAAGGTCGTTGGCGCGATCAGACCCTGGACGGTGGAGGAAGCCCGAGCCAATTCGGTGCGCGGCCAATACATCCCCGGTGAGATCGACGGCAAGGCACTGCCTGGCTATCGCCAGGAAAACAACGTCGCACCCGATAGTAATACCGAAACCTATGTGGCCCTCAAGGTCATGATCGATAACTGGCGATGGGTCGGCGTGCCGTTCTACCTGCGAACCGGCAAGCGCATGAGTGTGCGTGACACCGAGATCGTGATCTGTTTCAAACCGGCGCCCTATGCGCAGTTCCGCGATACCGAGGTCGATGAGTTGCAGCCGACCTATTTGCGCATTCAGATCCAGCCGAACGAAGGCATGTGGTTCGACCTGTTGGCCAAGCGTCCCGGTCAGGCCTTGAAAATGGACAACATCGAGCTGGGGTTCGCCTACAAGGACTTCTTCGAGATGCAGCCGTCCACCGGCTACGAAACCCTGATCTACGATTGCCTGACGGGTGACCAGACGCTGTTCCAGCGCGCCGACAACATCGAAAACGGCTGGCGCGCCGTGCAGCCGTTCCTGGATGCCTGGCAGCAGGACTCCAGCGTGCAGAGCTACGCGGCCGGGGAAAACGGCCCCAAGGCCGGCGAAGAACTGCTCACCCGTGACGGTCGCGTCTGGCACCGCCTCGGATAACGGCTATCTCCAATGGGAGCGAGCAAGCTCGCTCCACAAGGTTGAGGTTACAACCAGTAGCTCACCGCATACCACCCGAGCAAGCCCATCACCACGGTATAAGGCAACGCCATCCAGACCATCCGCCCATAAGACAGACGCACCAGCGGTGCAATCGCCGAGGTCAGCAGGAACAGAAACGCCGCCTGACCGTTGGGTGTCGCCACGCTCGGCAGGTTGGTACCGGTATTGATCGCAATGGCCAGGGTTTCGAAATGCTCACGGGTCATCTCCCCCGCCATGAACGCGCGCTTCACTTCGGTGATGTAAATGGTTGCCACGAACACGTTGTCGCTGATGGCGGACAGCAGGCCGTTGGCAATGAACAGCATGCCCGGTTGTTGGTCTGCCGGGAGCGTCAGCACCCAGTGGATCAGTCGGGCGAACAGTTGCTGGTCATGAATCACCGCGACCACGGCGAAAAACACCACCAACAATGAGGTAAACGGCATGGCGTCCTTGAACGCTGTACCCAGGCGGTGTTCGTCGGTGATGCCGGTAAAGGCGGTAATCAACACGATCACCATCAAACCGATCAAACCCACTTCGGCGATGTGGAACGCCAGCCCGGCAATCAGAATCAATGCGGCAAAGCCTTGCACCAGTAGCGCTGCACCTTGGCGCGTGGTGCGCTCGGCATTGTCTTCGGCGGCGTAGTTGGCCAGCACCACACGGACGTTATCCGGCAGCAGCGTGCCGTATCCGAACCAGCGCAGCTTTTCCAGCAGGACGCAGGTTATCAGCCCGGCAACCAGTACCGGCAGGGATACCGGCGCAACCCGGGTGAAGAACTCTGCGAAGTGCCAGCCCATTTCATGGCCGATCAGCAGGTTCTGCGGTTCACCGACCAGCGTACAGACACCGCCCAGCGCGGTGCCCACGGCGCCGTGCATCAGCAGGCTGCGCAGGAAGGCGCGGAACTGCTCCAGATCACCGTGATGCAGGGTGGGCAGATGTTGATCGTCGCTGAACTCGCTGTCCTGGCGCGGATCGTTGCCCGAGGCGACGCGGTGATACACCGAGTAAAAGCCTACGGCGGCACTGATGATCACGGCGGTCACAGTCAAGGCATCGAGGAACGCTGACAGAAAGGCCGACAGAAAGCAGAACATCAAGGACAACAGGGCTTTGGAGCGCACCCCGAGCAGCAGGCGCGAGAACAGGTAAAGCAACAGGTCCTTCATGAAATAGATACCCGCCACCATGAACATCAGCAGCAGGATCACCGGGAAGTTGTGCAGCAACTCGTCATACAGCGCTTGGGGTGTGGTCATCTTCAACAGCAGGGCTTCAATCAACAGCAGCCCGCCGGGCATCAGCGGATAGCATTTGAGTGCCATGGCCAGGGTGAAGATGAACTCCAGCACCAGTAGCCAGCCGGCAGCCACCGGGCCTGCGGTCCAAAGCACCAGGGCATTGAGGATGAGAAAGCCGACGATGCAGGCCTTGTACCAACGGGGCGAGTGCCCGAGAAAGTTGTGCGCGAACGCCTGGGCCATTGAACCGGACATCGGCTGCTCCTTGTCTTGAGAAGCGCGCAAGTTGCCGCAAGCGCGCGAGAAGATCAAGCGCAGGAAAAATGCCGGTGTTTATCCCAGGAAACGAGCGATGACCGCCTTGTAGTTTCCGTGCAGCGAATAGCCTCCCACTACAATGTTTCCATCGGGGTTCGCGGCGACACAGGTGGCGGTATCCAGGCTGGGGCCCAAGCGCGTACGTGTATAGCCGCTGCCTTTGCCAAATCGGCGATCGGGAAGGCCGTTGGGCAGGTATCGCCCGAGAATGAAGTCTGCTTCGATCCCGCCGATGGTGGCGCCCGCCGTGAGCACGCTGCCATCAGGCTGTAACTGCGCGGCGGTCCACTGGCACCCGCTGTAACCGATTTCCCGCCGCTGCGGATGTCCTCCGTTGCAATGACTGTCGGGGCGGCCGTTGCTGTGCATTTTGAATGTCAGGCAGTGCATCGGCTCGCGACTGCTGCCAAAACACAGGATTTCTCCTTCGTTTTGCTGAACCACCCGGCTGACTCGGGCGCCATGCCCTTGCGCCTTGAAGGTCATGAATCCATCCACGGCAAAACGGTCGTCGAGACGCCCGTCCGGGTGATAGCGTGCCAGCAAGCCTTCCTCGGGAAAATTGATCGATCCACTGACCAGAATTCGGCCATCACGTTGTACCGTCAGGCTGCTGAGCCAGGTATTGATCAGCAGGTGCCTGACCATCACGAAGCCGCGGTCGTTGAACGAGCAGTCCAGCGAGCCTTCCACATCCAGGCGTATCAACATGCCGACGTGATCGGCTAGTTCGTAGTGATGGTTGGCCAGGATCAGGATCCGGCCGTCCTGCTGTATGGCCACATCGCAGGCTTCAGCGCCGGGCACACCGAGAGGTAGCCGGACATCGCGCATGCCCAGTGATAGATCGCCAGGCAAACGCACGACACGGCGGCCATTATCGCCAAAGCCTTGCACCAGGCGACCATCTTGATCCAGCAATGCCAGGGCCGGGAGCGTGCGGTGCGTGTTTTCGTATTGCAGACCAGCCAACAGGATGTTGCCGTCGGGCAGGATCAGGACCTTGGTGCCCATGGCTTCGTGCCCCGGTTCGAATTGCCCGATGACACTGCCTTGTTGGCCGAACGTCAGATCTGCGCAACCATCCGCCAGCAAGCGGGCCAGGCCAAAGCGGGTGCCATCGGCCATGCCAACCTTTGCGGCTACCAGCAAGCGACCTTGCGCATCGATCGCAACGTCATTGGCCAGGCTGAAAAGGCTGTCGGCGAAATAGACCTGGGTTTTGCCATTCGTGGCAAACGTCGTATCGAGGGCCCCGGCGTTGGTTCGGGTCGCGGAGTAGGCAAAAGCGGACTGGCTTGACATGCACCGCATCTCCTTGCGAGTCGTCCTGATCCAGAAGTTTGGGTGGCGACTTGATAAGGAGTTTATTCAATCCCTGAATGAAGGGAAGCACAACGGTAAGAACTAACAGACGGAGGGTCACAGTGTGCCACAACAGTGTCTTTTCGAACCAATGGCGAGCCTGCAAAGTATCAGGCGTATGTGAAGTTCGAATTAAATAGTGTCACGTAGTGTGCGCGGCCAGAAAAAACTGCGAACTAAAGACAGGGAAAGGGCGCGGATTACCCCGGAGTAATCCGCAAAACGATTAGTGCGGCATCGACCATGACTGCAGTGTGTAACCTTCCTCGCACAATTCGGCGCGAGCCTGTTCCAGCAGTCGTTCGAGTTGCGCGGGATCGGAATAGGCGCTGCTTGGGATCTGCTTGCGGCCAATGCGGGTACTGGTGCGGTCGATAACGGTGAGGCTGAGTTCACCATTGCCGTCTTGTGGGGCCCAGGCCACGCATTTGAATGGTTTAAATGCGCGGTCGGCAATCAGAAGTGCTTCGTTGATACGGAGCGGGGCGTTCATAGGGTCTTCTCTCTGTGTGCCCAATCAAGTGATAGGCCGACGGTTGGGCTTACCGTTCAGCTGGTTACTTGTACTGATGCCCGCAACCGGGGTTCGGGTCACACACAATCAAAAGAAATTTTAACTTTATTTCACAGATTCAAGGATGAGCCTGACATTGAAAGCTGAATGAAAGGAAAGAGTCGTTAGGTAACTAACATAATTGCAACTTATAACTGGATTTGTGACATCCCTATAGTCAAACAGTACAAGGCCCTGTCAAATTCTTGCTAATGTTACAGTCAGGTCTGCCAAATGACTGTTTTTATTAAATTTTCATAAATTTGGCGCCAAGGATCTGTCATGAGTGATGCGCCTGCCTTGCGACGTTTGTTAGTGGTGGACCCCTGTGACGATTGCTATCGCCTGCTCCCTGGATTGCGCGCCATCGGTTGGGACGTTGACAGCTGCACGCTGGAGAACGCCGTTGACCGAACCTGTGACGTGGGCTTGCTACGCTTACAACCTTTTCACCTTGAGCATCCGGAGGCCGTCAAAGAGCTGATCAGCCGCAGCGGCACCGAGTGGATAGCCGTACTCAATCAGGAAGTACTGCGGCTGCAAAATGTCGGCGACTTTGTCTGTGAATGGTTTTTTGACTTTCATACCTTGCCTTTCGATGTGTCCCGGGTCCAGGTAACACTGGGGCGCGCGTTTGGCATGGCGCGCTTGCGCGGGCAGGGCACGGTCTATGTCGACCAACCCGAGCACGAATTGCTGGGCGACAGCAAACCTATTCGTGAGCTGCGAAAGCTGTTGAGCAAACTGGCTCCGACCGAATCTCCGGTGTTGATTCGCGGTGAAAGCGGCACTGGCAAGGAACTCGTCGCACGTACCCTTCATCGCCTGTCACAGCGTCACAGCAAACCCTTTATCGCGATCAATTGTGGGGCGATCCCCGAACACTTGATCCAGTCCGAGCTGTTTGGCCATGAGAAAGGCGCATTTACCGGCGCGCACCAACGCAAGGTCGGACGGATAGAAGCCGCCAACGGTGGCACCCTGTTTCTCGACGAGATCGGTGACCTGCCACTGGAGTTGCAGGCTAACCTGTTGCGGTTCCTCCAGGAAAAACACATCGAGCGGGTGGGTGGCAGTCAGCTGATTCCGGTGGATGTGCGGGTTCTGGCGGCAACGCATACCGACCTTGAAAGCGCCATCGAGAAGAAGCTCTTTCGCGAAGATTTGTATTACCGCTTGAACGTACTGCAAGTGGCGACCGCTCCGCTGCGCGAGCGCCATGGTGACCTGGCGGTGTTGGCCAACCACTTCTCCCATTTCTATAGCCATGAAACCGGGCGCCGCCCACGCAGTTTCAGCGAAGACGCGTTGATTGCCATGGGCAAACACGACTGGCCAGGCAATGTTCGCGAACTGGCCAACCGCGTTCGTCGCGGGCTGGTGTTGGCCGAGGGCCGGCAGATCGAGGCCCGTGACCTGGGGTTGATCAGTCAGCATACGCTCGCAGCGCCGATGGGCACCCTCGAAGAATACAAGTCCCGGGCCGAACGCCAGGCGTTGTGCGATGTATTGAGTCGCCACAGCGATAACCTGAGTGTCGCCGCCAAAGTACTGGGTGTGTCGCGACCGACCTTCTACCGGTTGTTGCACAAGCACCAGATTCGCTGAACCCCGGCCGCAAACCAAACCCCGCTGCGATTGCAATTGCAGCGGTTTTTTTGTTCGGGTCAGAAGTAGTAGGGGAGTTTCAGGCTGAACTGGAAGTCCGGGGCATCGTCCGTCATGCCGATGGACAGGTTGGGCACGATGGTCAGGTTGTCGGTGGCCGCAATGGTCATGCCGATGTTGAAGTAACCGGCGTTGGCATCGCTGGAGACCACCGCTTGCCAATCCCCGCCATCTTCCTTGAGCTTGCTTTTGCGTTGCACCAGGTCAGAGACCGAGAACGACATACTCATCTTTTCGTTCAAGGCGAACGCAATGCCGGCGCCGATCTGGAAGCTGTCGCCAATGCGTACTTTGCCCGGGGTCTTGACCGCCGGGTTGGAGCTGATGTCGTCGAAAGACTCCTCCATGTTGTACGTGTAGGACAGGCTGCCGAACAGCACCGCCGGATCGAACGTCTTGACCAGGGAGATCCCCGGCGTAATCGACCAGACGCCGTTACCGGTAGGCAAGGATTCAGGCACGGCCAGGTTTGAGTTATCGGCCACCCGAACCAGCTTGATGCCGAACGGGTCTTTGCCGGTAGGCGCCTTGACGCGCAAGGTCACCACGGCATCCGGCGTGTTGGCCGATTCGTCGAGGAATTTGTAGGCGATACCGAAGTTGACGTCACCTATGGTCGGGTCTTCCTTGACGGTGTCTTCGGTCGTTACGTTTGCGGCGCCGCTATTGCCGCCACCGGACTGGTACGTGGACTCACGGTAGACCACTGGCACGTTCAGGTCGAACTGCCAGCGATTGTTGAAGTTATAGCGACCGGTAAGGTCAAGCGTCCAGGTGTCGGCCTTGATCCGGTCCAGGTTGATAGCGCCCAGGAAGATCGAGTCCAGGGCGAGAAAACCGTTGAGGACCAGTTGGCGGGAATCGTAACGGGAGTACGTTATCCCGGTTTCGACGCTGAACTTGCCACCACCGAAAAACCCGCTGGCCTCGTCATACAGGTTCGAAACGCTTTGCGCCGGTTGTGAGTCATTGGCCAGCGATTGTCCATAAGAGCTGCCGCTCCCCTCTGAGGCGGTTGCGGCGCCGGTGCCGACGCCTGGATTGCCCCTGAGATCCGCTGGCGACTTGGCCAGGCGTTTGGGAGGGGGGGAGGCGGGCTGCTCTTCGACCTGGCGGACCCGTTGTTCGAGAACCGCCAGGGCTTTTTGCTGTACTTCGTATCGTTGTTTCAACTCAAGGAGCTCTTGTTTGAGAGCCTCCAGTTCCGGGTCAGGTGCTGCCTGCAACATCGCCGCCGGGAGTAGAGCACTCAAGCATGCAACTGCACGCAGTGATACTGATCGGTACATGAAATATGCCGTCCATTTGTGCCCAATGGTCCAGACTCAGCGTAGTTCAATAGCCCATGGTCCGTAATGCAGCGAGTTGGTTGAGGTTGCAGTCCAATGCGCCCGCACTCGGGCCATTATTGTTGAGCACTACGTTGAGTTGAGTCATGTTGTCGACCACATTGCTGCTGCCCAGCAACCGGGTGTTTTGCAGCAACCCGCCCTGGGCAACTTGTTGCAGGCTGGTGCCCTGGTTGTTGTTGGCGGTAATGGCCATCTGCACGCCGCCGCTGGTCGCGGATACTGCGACACTGCCTGCGGCATTGCTGCCGGTGATGGTTTGACCGGCTATCAGCGCCTGGCCCTGGCTCGGTACCAGTGCAGGAGCCGTGCTGGCCTCTTTGACGTTGATGGCGATGTTGTTGTTTGCGCTGTTGCCATCACCCGCGGCCCGTGTGACCTGGGTTATGCCCCGGGATGTGCTCAGGGCTGCCCCCCCCGACACGTGACCGCTGCCCGACCTGGACGTGCCGCCATGGCCCGACTGCTTGATGGTCGAAACATAGAACTCGGGCTTGACCGTTGCGGCTTGAAGCTGCATCGAGGTGGAGGCTCCGATCAGGTCACCACTGGCGTTGCGCCAGGTACTGCTCATGACGACACCGAAGCTGATGACTCGCCCCGGCATCACATATCGGCCACGCAACTCAGCCAGTTCCTCGTCCTTGATTTCGATGGGTCTGAACTCATCAGCAAAACCTGAAGTGTTCGCTGCCAGACAGACAGCGACCACCCAGTACGAGGTTTTCATTTGCTGCTCCCGGAGCATCCTGCCCCCTATCATCTTGTTGGCGATTAAAAGAAGTCGCTCTGTATGAAACCAAAATCCATCAATTCGGCATCTTTGACCGGGTTGAAGTTATCCATCTTGTTCTTGGCTGTCAGCGGTTCCGGTGGCCTGCGTAATGCATTGGTCTTGTCGTAACCGGGACCGACGATAGCGAAAATAATGCCATTCCAGCCTTTGACAAAGTCATCATGGGAGTAGCGTTTGTGACCGAGTACCGGATCGCCGATATAGACCCAGTTCTTGTCCGCCCGCTGCAACACCACGAAGTGCTTGTAGCCGCGAATTTCCATCAACACCACCACCGGAATCGTTACGGCCTCGAGTCTTTCCGGCGGGATCCTGTAGCCCCGGGCGCGCATGCCGATGCGCTCTATGTAGCGCTTCATGTCCAGCATGGAAAAACCTTGGGTACGCACAAGATCCTGGTCTGCGGTGACCAGCATGCCCTTGATGATGTGCTCCTCATCGACGTCGAGCCAATAGGCCTGGCGCAGTATCGTTGCCAGCGCGGCGGCGCCACAGCTGAAATCGGTTTTTTGTTCGACGATGTCGCTGAACTTGCGCTCGCGCAAACTCTGTACTTGCTTGTACACCAGCACGCCGCCCGGAAGGGCGGCAACCGGCATCTGTGCAGCCTGGGTCAGGCCAGACAGGCAGAGCAGGGCGAAAAGGACAGTCTTACGCATGATCGATACGCCTTGGGACCGTGGAAAAGCCCCGTCGCCGGGGCTTTCATTATTGCAATCGCGATTACAGACAGGACTTGCAGCCCGCGGCGATGGACAGCGAGTTGCTTTGCTGGTTGCCCACACCAGACGATACGTTGGCTCCGCCGTTGCCGGAGAAGTTGTTCATCGAGTTCGTTATCGATGCATTGTTGGTTACAGGGGCTTTCCAGCCCTCTGGCGTGATCACTTGTTGAGTGGTTACACCCGCCAGACCGAGTACACCTACGGTTACGAAATCAGTCTGGGTGCTGTCGTCATGGTTGGCGTTGTTGGTGACATTCAGCCCGGACGTGCTTTGGTTGGCCGCCGCCGCCGCTTGCGCTACACGACCGCCCGAAACGGCAATCGCCAGGTTGTTTTTCTGTTGGTTGAAGTCGCCGGTGGTCACGTTGATGCCGATGTTGCCGGAACCGCTGTTACCCGCGTTATTGAGCGTTGTATTGTTGGTGTTGGAGTGGTTTCTGGCGGTGTTGCCGTTGCTCTTCTGAGTCGCGCTGGAGGCGGCGACCGCGGTGCCGAAGATGAAGCTTTCGTCAGCCGAGGCAAGGGCGGCGGCGTTGTCTTGCTGGTTGCCGTTACCGGCTGCAACGTTGGCGCCCATGTTGCCGTTGGAGTTGTTCAGGGAGTTATCGATTCTAGCGTCGTTCCTGGTGTCCCGGCTCAATACGCTGCTGTCACTGCTTTCCTGTGAGTCCAGCACGGTGGCACCGGCGCCTGCTGTAATTTGCAGAATTTGTTCCAGCGTCGGGCCTTTAGGCTGATGGTTGTTGCTCTGGCCTTCGCTCTGGCCGTTGCCTTGATCATCAAGGCTGCCTGCTTGTGCTGCGAATGCCATCACTGCTGCCAGAGCGAAAGCCAGAGGTTTGAGAGCAGTTGTCGGGTTCATGGTGTTTCTCCGTGCTCATTAGTTGGTCAGGTGTTGGTACTTCCCTAATCGCACTGTTTCGGGTCAGTCAGCGACCCGGATGCTCAAGGTGTTAGCCATTCGGTTCCCCACCCCTGCACTCTGGTTTACCTGGATCACTCCCCGGCTGCCGGTGAAGGCCTGGTCGCTGGTCACTGCCTGGCGACTGCCATTTGGGGAGCCAGTTACTCCCGAGTTCGGTAACAACGCCACGTTCTGTTGAGAAAGGGCACTATCGTCGATGGCTTGCGGTGCAGCGCTGATGCTGATGCTCATGGCGTTAGCCATCTGGTTGTTCGCCCCAGCGCTCTGGTTGACGCCCAGTACGCCGTTGCCATTACTGAAGGAGGAGCCGCCGATAGTGGCCGTCGCGTCCATCGACGGATTGGCGGGCGTAGTGATTTTCTGCCGGACGCTGGTGATCGCACCGGCTTGGGTGCCAATGGCGATCGCGCGGACGTTGGACTGCTGTTGTTGATCGCCAGCCGCCTGGTTGACGTTGAAGTTGCCGCGGTATTGAGTTCCAGAATCCTGGAGGGTGGCGTTGTTCACCGAACCGACGCCCGAATCGGCCATCACACTGGTGCAGCCGAGCAGGGCAAGTAACAGCAGGGATCGACTCATCTCATTGGCCTCCCGCCATTCTGCCCAGTGAACCGAGGCCGCTGCTCATGGCGCGGTTGATGGTTCCGGAAATGGCGCTGCCACTGCCACCACCGTGACCGACAGACATGCCGGGCATACCGTTGGGGTTGGTGACGACATTGAGGCCTTGCAGGCCACCCAGGTTTTGCCCGTTGTTGTGGCGAAGGGCGGTTCCAGTGGTGACCCCGGCGATGTCGGCGTCACTGAGTTCGCCGATGACGCGGGCCGATGGGTTGGCATTGAGGGTGTTGGGGTTTGGATCCCTACCGCCGCTGCGACCGATGGGCGTCGGGTGAATGGTGCGATCAAGCACGATGACGCCGTTGCCTTCGGCTTGAACGTCAAAACCGAAAAACGCGCCTGCAGCGCTCGCGATCAGCAGCAGGCACGTCAAGGCATGTTTATCGAGTATCCCCACGACGGTCTTTCCTTCTCATGTGGGCTGGCTCTGGTCGGCTTTTTAAAGGAGAGAGCGAAAGCTGTGCCGGTTTTTGAATATCTCGTTGATTCAATGGCTTATGGATATTGTCCGGATAGCCTCTGCCGAGAATGTTTCAACGGTGAGACGAAACCCTGCGCAGGCAGCCCTTATTTGCGGATAAATCGCTCTGGAACAAGGGTTTCAGCGGTGTTGTATCAATGCTTTAACAAATCCGATGATCCAGCGGTGAAGGGCGCTGAAACAGGCGGTTTGAGGCGGGAAGGGTGTTTCAGGATCGGACACTTTTCCCCGGGGACAGGGGGGGATAGTGGGGAAGTTGCCCCAAAAGGTCGGTCAGGCGCCGAGCAATCGGCTCACGGCGTTCAGTGCCTGGAGTCGGCGTTCTGCCCAATCTCCGCGCAGTACTTGAACCGGTTGGGCGTGGCGCTCAAGCCAGGCCAGGGTCTGCTCGAAAAATGCCTGGCGCTCACTCAATCGGGGTTGGCAACGCTGGCCATCATCCGTCCATTCGACGTGTTCCGGCGACAGCAGCAAGTGCAAGTCGTAATGCCGGGCCAGTAGCGCTTGTTCGAGCCAGGCGGGGCAGTCGTCAAACAGGGTTTGGCTCCAGAGAATATTACTCAGCAGGTGCGTGTCGAGGATGAGCAAAGACGGTAGTTGCGCACGGGCTTCGTCTTCCCATGCCAATTGTCCGCGGGCGATGTCCGGAATGTCGGCCAAGGTGGTGTCCCGGGGATTCTGCTCGATGAACCAGCGCACATACTCCTCGACCAGAATCCCGCCGAAACGCTGTTGCAACTCGGCCGCCAGCCAGCTTTTACCGCTGGATTCAGGGCCTGTGAGTACCAGGACTTTCATGCGCGCAACGCCGGATCGGCGCGCCATTGGCGCCAGCCCTGCACGGCGATAACGGCGAACAGCCCGTACAGGGTGGCGGTCAGGTACAGGTCCTTATAGATGAACAGCCCGACGAAAATCACATCCAGGGCGATCCATAGCGGCCAGCACTGGATACGTTTTTGCGCCATCCAGACCTGCGCCACCAGGCTGAATCCGGTCAGCGCCGCATCGAGCCAGGGTTGCGCGGCGTCGGTCCAGTGGGCCATGGCCGCCCCCAGCAACAGGCTGCCGAGTGAGCCAATGGCCAGGCTCAACGCCACGGAGCGGGAATCGAGCCAACTGACTTCGCGGCCATGGGGCGTTTCACCAGCCCGTGTCCACTGCCACCAGCCGTAAAGCTGCAAGGCGGCGTAGACGACTTGCAGCAACATGTCCGAATACAGCTTCACCTCAAAAAAGATCCAGCTATAGAGCAGCACCATGACCAGACCGATGGGCCAGCACCAGGTGTTCTGTTTGACTGTCAGCCAGACGGCAATGACACCGAGGGCGGCGGCAAACAGTTCAAGCCCGGACATGGAGGTTCCTTGGTGAAATCGAAGAGGGGGCCGATTGTAACCGGATTGGCGTCGGGAATCCCGTGGAGCAGGGTGTGCTTCGTTGGCGCGCGATAACGCGGCAGCGCCAATCGGACTTGTCTGATAGGATCTCGGCCCCGCGCGGGTAAACCTGGATCAGGATTGTTTTTTCACAGGATTTTGACGGTTCCGTGGTGATCCTTGATGCGCGGGGCTTCAGCTACGCTGATCGCAATTCAAGCTTTGGAAAAATACTAACGGGGCATGCCGGCGCGCATAGCCTTTGGGGGACTGATGGATCTTTGGACCGCCTTTCAGGCATTGATACTTGGGGTTGTAGAAGGGCTGACCGAGTTCCTGCCCATTTCCAGTACCGGCCACCAGATCATCGTGGCCGATATGCTCGGCTTCGGGGGTGAGCGGGCGATGGCGTTCAACATCATTATCCAGCTGGGTGCCATCCTGGCGGTGGTATGGGAGTTTCGACGCAAGATCTTCGATGTGGTCATCGGCCTGCCGACCCAGCCGAGCGCTCGGCGGTTTACCGCGAACCTGTTGATTGCGTTCTTGCCGGCCGTGGTGCTGGGCGTGATCTTCGCCGACATGATCCACGAGTACCTGTTCAACCCGATCACCGTGGCAGCGGCGCTGGTCGTGGGCGGGTTCGTCATGTTGTGGGCCGAGCGCCGGCAGCATGAAGTCCACGCCGAAACGGTGGATGACATGACCTGGAAAGATGCCCTGAAAGTCGGCCTCGCCCAATGCCTGGCCATGATCCCGGGCACTTCGCGTTCGGGCTCGACGATCATCGGCGGGTTACTGTTCGGCCTGTCGCGCAAGACTGCTACCGAGTTCTCGTTCTTCCTGGCGATGCCAACCATGGTCGGTGCAGCGGTGTACTCGGGCTATAAGTACCGTCATCTGTTTGTCCCGGCGGATTTCCCGGTATTCGCAGTCGGCTTCGTCACGGCGTTCATCTTCGCGATGATTGCGGTTCGCGGGTTGCTCAAGTTCATCGCCAACCACAGCTACGCGGCGTTTGCCTGGTATCGCATCGTGTTTGGCCTGTTAATTCTGGCGACCTGGCAATTCGGCTGGGTCGACTGGAGCGCGGTCAAGCCGTGAGTGACTCAAGCTCGCGCAATAACCCCGGGCGTCAGCCCGGGGGACAGATCCGTCATCCGCGGCTGAAGTGGCTGGTGTTTGCAATCCTGTGCGCGTTACCGCTGTCGGGGGCGGTGTCGTCATGGTTGCACGGAGTGTCGCTGATTCCCCTGGCGGCCTACGGCATCGTCAGCGTCGTGACGTTTTTCCTGTACTGGAGCGACAAGCGCAAGGCCCGCGCCGAGCAATGGCGTACGCCGGAGAATGTCCTGCATGCGCTGGAGCTCGCTGGCGGCTGGCCTGGTGCCTTGCTGGCGCAGCAAGCGTTCCGGCACAAAACCCGCAAAATCTCCTACCAGTTGGTGTTCTGGATCATCGTGCTCATGCACCAGGTGTTCTGGATCGACCACCTGTTCCTCGGCGCACACCTGTTCGCCTTGTTCTGATCGACAAGGCCCTAGAGCAACAAGCCGACTTGAGTGCGCTTGGGCAGCTTGCTCACCACCAACTGGTGGGAGCGCTGCAACAAGCCTTGTAGTTCTTCGTTGCCGAGCGGGTAGGGCGTTTCCATGATGATCCACTGCGCGCGCGCCAGATAAGGCGCCGGATGAATCCCCGGGCGGTCGCAATGACCGAGAAACAGATCCTTGTCGACCTTGAAGGCCAGGGAATCACCCCGCAGGCCCTGCAAGGCGAACATCTTGTTCCCGGCAATCGAAAACACCCGCACGCCACCCCATTTATAGTCTTCCCGCGCTCCGGGCAGGGTAAGGCAGAATTTTGCGACATCCTCTTCGCTCATCCGTCCGGCTTTCATAACAATCGTTCCCCACAGGCATTGAATGACTCGACCAGATGGTCAATCCAGGCGCGTACCGCCGGCATGACCCCGCGTCGATGAGGATAGACCGCTTGCAGCCAGCCACCGGGCAACGACCAGTCGGGCAACAACTGCACCAGTGCGCCGTTTTCCAGTTCCTGCTCGCAATACATCATGGGCAGCATCGTAAAGCCCAGGCCGGAGAGGGTGCTGGCCTTGCGCACGATAAAGTCATCGATACCCAGCCGGGCCTCGAGCGCCAGTTCACAACTTTTGCCTTTTTGATCCAGCAGGCGGATGTGCACCATACGGTCGGCTTCCAGCGCGCCGAGCACGGGCAGGCTTTTCAGATCCTCGGGATGGTTGATCTCACGGCCAACGAGGAAACCGGGACTGGCGACCATCAGCATCTGCGCCTGACGCAGGCGGCGGGTCACCAGCAGCGGGTCTTCGTCGCCCAGTTCACGCACACGCAAGGCAACGTCAATGCCTTCGTTCACCAGGTCAACCCGTCGATTGAGCAGCATGACCTCCAGCTGGACTTGTGGAAACCTTTCCAGAAAGTCGCTGATCACCCCCGGCAATATTTCATGGGCCAGCCCAACCGGGCAGGACACCCGCAAACGCCCGCGGGGCTCGCTGGACATGCTGGCCACGGCCTCGTCGGCCATTTCCGCCTCCAGCAGCATCGCCTGACAGTGCCTGAGGTAACGCTCACCGACGGCAGTCAGTTTCAGTTGTCGGGTGGTGCGTTGCAGCAGTCTTGCGCCGAGGCGCTCTTCCAGTTCGGCGATGCGCCGTGACAATCGGGACTTGGGGATGCCCAGCAAACGTCCGGCCGCGGCGAACCCCCCGGCTTCCACGACTTTGGCGAAGTAGTACAGGTCGTTGAGGTCTTGCATGATGTGAATCCAATTGTCCTATCTATGGGACGAACTATCGCATTGTTACCGTCTAATCATCTATTGGTTTCGTGTGTAGGATTAGTCCCATCAGATCGCCCTTGTGGGCGATCCTCACTTGGAGATCCCACATGAAACTGCTGCATATCGATTCGAGCATCCTGGGCGACAACTCGGCTTCCCGTCAGTTGAGCGGTGAAGTCGTCAAAGCCTGGCAAGCCGCCGAGCCAACCGCCGTGGTGACTTACCGCGACCTGGCCGCCGACGCCATCAGCCATTTCTCCGCCACCACCCTGGTCGCCGCCGGCACCACCGCTGAACTGCGCAACGCCGCACAACAGCACGAAGCCCAACTGAGCGCCTCGACCCTGGCCGAATTCCTGGCTGCCGATGCCGTGGTGATTGCCGCACCGATGTACAACTTCACCATCCCGACTCAACTCAAAGCCTGGATCGACCGCATCGCGGTTGCCGGCCAGACCTTCCGTTACACCGAAGCCGGCCCTGAAGGCCTGTGCGGCGGCAAGAAAGTCGTGATCGTTTCGACCTCCGGCGGCATGCACGCCGGTCAGGCAACCGGTGTTGCCCACGAAGAGTATTTGAAGTTGCTGTTCGGTTTCATCGGTATCACCGACATCGAAGTCGTCCGTGCCGAAGGCTTGGCTTACGGTGACGACGTGCGCAACAAGGCCATGAGCGCTGCCCACGCACAAATCAGCGAGCAGTTGTTCGCCGCTGCGTAAGGCTTGGGTAAAAGTAAGCAACCGTTCAGGTAAAGCCCAAAAAACTCTGTATTCTGGCTACGCAAGTACCAGTTACGGAGTTTTTTGTTTCTGGTCATTTCAGATTGTGGCCCGACTCATGCAGTCCAGGGCGTACGTCTCAAGTCCGGTAACAAGGCGGGGCATCCATGATGCGTCTTTGTGCAACTTTACTGATTTGCCTGCTCAGCAGCTTGAATACAGTGCACGCCGCGCCTGCACCGCATCCTCACTGGAGCGTCGGCTTCCACGAGATGACTTTTCTCGACCCGCTGGACTTGCAGCCGATGCGCGCCATTGCCTTCTATCCTTCCAGTGATCGGGAGCACACCAGCAAGCTCGAGGGTTACACCGTCGAAGCCGGGGAGGACACCAAGGTCGCCATCGGCCGGTTCCCGATGCTGATGCTGTCCCACGGAAATACCGGTACCCCGCTGGCCCTGCACGACCTTGCCACGTCACTGGCGCGCAAAGGCTTTGTCGTGGTGGCGGTGATTCACCCCGGTGACAACTCCAGGGACCACAGCCGACTCGGTACTTTGAGTAACCTGTACGGCCGGCCGATCCAGATTTCCGAAGCCATTACCGAGACCTTGGGCGATCGTATGCTGTCGCCGTTCGTCAATGCCGATCAGGTGGGGGTCATTGGCTATTCGGCCGGTGGCGAGACCGCATTGATCCTGTCCGGCGCGACCCCGGACCTGGATCGCCTGCGCCGTTACTGCCAGGAGCGCCCTGATGACCGCGATGCCTGTAACACCCAGGGCGAATTGATTGTCGACCGCGACGACCTGCAACCGGTGGCCGACCCTCGTGTCCACGCCCTGATGCTGATGGCACCGTTGAGCCTGAAGTTCGGCCGCCACACCCTGGCCGATGTGCATGTGCCGGTGCTGCTTTACAGCGGCGATGGCGACAAGCTGGTGGCTGTCGACAAGAACGCTGCGGCGCTGGCGCGCAAACTGCCGACCGCGCCCGACTTCAAGTTACTGGCCGGGGCAGGGCACTTCGTCTTCATGGCGCCGTGCAATGACGAGCAGATCGTAATCATGCCTGCGCTGTGCACCGATGCCGATGGCGTCGACCGGCAGGACATTCATCGCAATCTGATCTCCGAAGCCGGACGCTTCTTCACGCGTACCCTGGGCAGGCCGACCCGGGCCGGAATGCAGACCGCCGATCAGTAATGTGCACAAAACCCTGTGGGAGCGGGCTTGCTCGCGATAGCGGCGTGTCAGACTACATCAATCCTGGATGTGAGGGACCCATCGCGAGCAAGCTCACTCCCACAGGGTCAGCGCCAAGGCTTACGTCATCGAGCGACACTTGAGCAGCAACGTCAGCCCCAGCCCCGTCACCGACAACAACGCCGCACTGAAGAAAATCCACGCATATCCCAGGTTCAACGCCACTGCGCCCATCAACGGGCCGGCAATCGCCAGCGCCAGATCGAAAAACACCGCATAAGCACTCAAGCCCGCCCCCCGGCTGGAGTTGGGCACCTGTTTGATGGCCTCGACACCCAGCGCCGGATACACCAGGGACAGGCCAAATCCAGTCAGGCCGGCGCCAATGAGCGCATACCCGGTCGAAGGGGCCAGCCACAACAGCACCAGGCCAACCGTCTCAACGCACATGCAGGCAATGGCCGACGTGAACCCGCCAAACCGACTGATGGCGGATATGAACAGCAGCCGCGACAGAATGAAACACACGCCGAACACGGTCAGGCAGTAGGCCGCGCCGGTCCAGCCACGATTGACGTAGTACAGAGTGATAAAGGTCGTCAGGGTGCCGTAGCCAATGGACGCCAGGCTCAAACTCGCGCCAAACGGCGCAATGCGTCCGAACACCGCCCAAAACGGCAGGCGCTCGCCGCGCACCACCGGCACCGAGGGCTTGTTGCGAATCAGCAACAGTGCGACCAGGGCCAACAGCGACAGGGCGATACCCAGGCTGGCGAAACCCAGTTGTTGCACCATGACCACACCAAGCGGTGCGCCAATGGCAATCGCCCCATAGGACGCGATGCCGTTCCAGGAAATCGATCGCGCGGTATGCTCGGCGCCCACCTGGCCCATGCACCAACTGATGGTGCCGACACCGATCAACCCTTGGGCGATCCCCAGTAGCAGGCGCCCGGCGATCAGGATCAGCAGGCTGAGCAAGGGAAAGCCTTGCAACAGGGTCGACAGCAAGGTCAGCACGCCGCTGAGCACAATCCCCGCCAAGCCATAGATGATTGCACGCTTGGTGCCAACGCTGTCCGACATCCGCCCGGCCATGGGCCGGCTGAGCAGGGTGGCGAGGTATTGCGAGCCGATGGTCAGCCCGGCCACGATGGCGCTGAACCCGAGTTGCTCGTGGACATAACCCGGCAATACCGCAATCGGCAAACCGATGCAGAGGAAGGCGATGAAGGTATAGAAAACGATGGAGACGATCTGCAGGGTGATCGCCGTGGAGCTTTGAGGGGCAGTTTGCTGCACAGACATGAAGGCTCGTTCGCGGGCGGCGGTGGGAGACCTGCATCATGGCGCGGCGTTGGGATAAAAGAAAGCAGGCTAACTATATTTCCTGGGCAACCCTACTGTAGGAGCGAGCCCGCTCGCGACAAACGTCTGGATAACGCGGTCATTCAGGTAGCACGCGTTATTGTTGTCGTCCATCGCGAGCAAGCTCGCTCCTACAAGTGTTTTTAGAACACCACACCCTGGCTACGCAGGTAATCGTCGTAGGTGCCGCTGAAGTCGGTCACGCCGTTAGGGCTCAACTCGATGATGCGGGTGGCCAGAGACGATACGAACTCACGGTCGTGGCTGACGAAGATCAGCGTGCCCGGGTAGTTTTCCAGCGCCAGGTTCAGCGCCTCGATCGATTCCATGTCCAGGTGGTTGGTCGGTTCGTCCATCACCAGTACGTTCGGCTTTTGCAGGATCAGCTTGCCGAACAGCATGCGGCCTTGCTCACCACCGGAGATGACCTTGACCGACTTGAGGATCTCGTCGTTGGAGAACAGCATGCGACCCAGTGTGCCGCGAATGATCTGCTCACCCTGAGTCCACTGGCCCATCCAGTCGAACAGGCTGACGTCGTCTTCGAAGTCGTGGGCGTGGTCCTGGGCGTAGTAGCCAAGCTCCGCGCTTTCGGTCCACTTCACGGAACCGGCGTCCGGGGTCAGTTCGCCCATCAGGGTGCGCAGCAGGGTGGTTTTGCCGATACCGTTCGGGCCGATGATCGCCACGCGCTCGCCGGCTTCTACGGTGAAGCTGAAGTTCTTGAACAGGGTCTTGCCGTCGAAGCCCTTTGACATCTGCTCGATGGTCACGGCCTGGCGGTGCAGCTTCTTGGTCTGTTCGAAGCGGATGAACGGGCTCACGCGGCTCGATGGCTTGACTTCGGCCAGCTGGATCTTGTCGATCTGCTTGGCGCGGGAAGTGGCCTGCTTGGCTTTCGAGGCGTTGGCCGAGAAGCGGCTGACGAACGTTTGCAGTTCGGCGATCTGGGCTTTCTTCTTGGCGTTGTCCGACAGCAGTTGCTCGCGGGACTGGGTCGCCGCAGTCATGTACTCGTCGTAGTTGCCCGGGAACAGGCGCAGCTCACCGTAGTCCAGGTCGGCCATGTGGGTGCAGACGCTGTTGAGGAAGTGACGGTCGTGGGAAATGATGATCATGGTGCTGTTACGCACGGTGAGAATCGATTCCAGCCAGCGAATGGTGTTGATGTCCAGGTGGTTGGTCGGTTCGTCGAGCAACAGCACTTCCGGGTCGGAGAATAGTGCCTGAGCCAGCAACACCCGCAGTTTCCAGCCCGGAGCCACTTCGGACATCGGACCGAAATGCTGTTCCAGTGGAATACCCAGGCCCAGCAGCAGCTCACCGGCGCGGGATTCGGCGGTGTAGCCATCCATTTCGGCGAATTCGGTTTCCAGCTCGGCCACGGCCATGCCGTCTGCTTCGCTCATTTCCGGCAGCGAATAGATGCGATCGCGCTCGGCCTTGACCTTCCACAGCTCTTCGTGACCCATGATCACGGTGTCGATCACGGTGAATTCTTCGTAGGCGAACTGGTCCTGGCGCAATTTACCCAGGCGCACGTTCGGTTCCAGCATGACCTGGCCGCCGGACGGCTCGAGGTCACCGCCGAGAATCTTCATGAAGGTCGACTTGCCGCAACCGTTGGCGCCGATCAGGCCGTAACGGTTGCCACCGTTGAACTTGACCGAAACGTTTTCGAAGAGCGGCTTGGCGCCGAACTGCATCGTGATGTTAGCTGTAGAAATCAAAGGTTTTTCCTGCGAAGCATTCAGAGTAGCTAGGGTTGCGGCAGTACCGGTTCAGTACCCGTTTCCACTGTTGGGCCCCCGGGACATTCATCCCGATCGGCAGTGGAAGATCCATCTGGCATCAAGTGGACAGCAGCATGTGGCGCGCCTGACCCGAGACAACGTGCGCTGAAAGGGGATTTTCCCGCTCTCAACCTGGGGGCGCGTAAAGTTTGGCGGCGATTGTACTGGTCTGGCTCTTTAAACGATAGGGCGATGAAGCCTGTGCAACGCTTTGTCGGTTTTTGCGTACACATTTTCACAGTTGCGGGTTAACTATTGGTTACAAACTGTGGCTAAAATGCCATCCGTCAGCTTAAGGCCGACCATCGGCGCGGTCCGATCGCACCAAGGGGCCGTTGTTTCGCATTAAGTCGCTGCACGAGACCCGGGGACCGGCATGCCGGTAAAGGGCGCAGTTTGTTTATTTCCAACCTGTGACGATTTCCGTGAAACTGATCATTGCCGTTATCTACATTTTCTCCATAGCGTACGTCCACCTGCGTGGTCGAGTGCGCCACAAGCTGGGGCGCCAGTTGAGTGATCACTCGACGTTCCTCGCGCCGATCAATTGCTTTCTTTATCTGTTTTCAAAAATCCCCAACAAACCGTATCTCGATCCGGCTGATTTTCCCGACCTGAGTCCGCTGCAGGCGCATTGGGAAGAAATTCGTGCCGAAGGCCAGAGCTTGCTTCACGCCGGCGAGATCAAACGTTCGAACCAATACGATGATGTCGGTTTCAACTCGTTTTTCAAGACCGGCTGGAAGCGCTTCTATCTCAAGTGGTATGGCGATAGCCACCCGTCGGCCATGAAACTCTGCCCACGCACCACCGAACTGGTACAGGGCATCGGCTCGATCAAGGCAGCAATGTTCGCCGAGTTGCCACCGGGCTCCAGACTGGTGCGCCACCGCGACCCGTATGCCGGTTCGTACCGTTATCACCTCGGGCTGGACACACCCAACGCCGACGGTTGCTACATCAATGTCGATGGCCAGAACTACCATTGGCGCGATGGCGAAGCGGTGATGTTCGATGAGACCTACATTCATTACGCAGAGAACACCACGCCACACAATCGCATCATCCTGTTCTGCGACGTCGAGCGGCCGATGAAGTATCGGTGGGCAGCGGCATTCAATCGCTGGTTCAGCCGAACTGTCATGTCGGCGGCAGGAGCACCGAACGAGGACGGAGACCGCACCGGCGGGATCAACCGACTGTTCAGCAAGGTCTACAAGGTTCGCCTGCGCGCCAAGGAACTGAAAAAGCGCAACCGCAAGCTTTACTACCTCCAAAAATGGTCGATCTTTACCGGGTTGCTGGCGGTCTTCATTCTGATCTGATTTTTTCGGTGTAGCGTACCAAGGCTTCGCGAGCCTGCTTGCGAAGAGGCAGGGATGTCCAGCGAAGGCTTCGGTCTTGCCTTCACGCGCCTTCTTGTCCACCAGGGCCATGGTCTTGTCGTCGAAACCGTGGGGATGTGCACCAGTCCGAAGCTGATTGCGCCTTTCCAGATTGCCCGTGCCATGGTCGTCTACTCGCGAGTGATGTTCAGGTGATCTTCGGTCCTTTGCAAAAGTTTCTGTGGTTTGCGCGCCGGTTCCCCCCGCCGGATCAACCGGGCGCCAGATCGTGCCGGGGGAGTTTTTGGTTAACAAATCCGAACCTCGGGCGTAGCCTGGTATCGAAGTCCTTATCCACGTGGACGCAGAGAGGCCCCCCATGAACCGATACGTGTTTGGCACCATTGCACTGGCCTTGAGTGGTGTACTTGGCTCCTGGGTCCAGGCCGACGTCTCTGCTTCGTTGCAATTGGCCCAGAACCTGCCTGGCAGCACCAACAACAACCCTTACAACAGTCCGATTCGCCGGGCCAATCCCAACAGCATGCAAGGCACCCAACCCGGCACCCCGGCCATACGCGGACCCAATACCGTGCCGGTCCCGCGCCCGCCGACGCTGGACAACGGTGGCATCGGTAATCGCTACCCCGTACAGACAGCGCCCGCCAGCCCACCGAAATTCATTCCCAACCCACCTCCTCGAGACACCGGTAGCAGCAACCGTTGAGTGGCAGGCATCGCGTCTGCCCTCTATTTTTTCACCAGACCTCATTTCCATCAGAAAAGGAATCCTGCATGTTGCGTAAAAACCTGTTGGCAACCCTCTGTGCTGGCGTATTGATCAGCACCGCTGTCCCGCTGCTTGCCGCACCGGCCCAGACGATGAAAAGCGAAGATGGCACCCTTGAGGTCACCCCCATCGTGACGGGGCTGGAGCACCCCTGGGCCTTGGCATTCCTGCCGGATAGCAAAGGCATGCTGGTGACCGAACGGCCCGGCAACCTGCGACTGGTGACCGCCGAAGGCAAGTTGTCCGCACCGCTCAATGGCGTACCAACGGTCTGGGCCAAGGGGCAGGGTGGATTGCTCGACGTGGCGCTGTCGCCCGACTTCAAGCAGGACCGGATGGTCTATCTGTCCTATGCCGAAGGTGGCGGTCAGGGCGGCAAAGCCGGCACGGCGGTGGGCCGCGGCCGGCTCTCCGACGATATGACAGCGCTCAAGGATTTCCAGGTGATCCTGCGTCAGGAACCCAAGCTCTCGGTGGGCAACCATTTTGGCTCGCGGCTGGTGTTTGATCGCGACGGCTATCTGTTCGTGACCCTGGGGGAAAACAACGACCGCCCGACCGCACAGGACCTCGACAAGCTGCAAGGCAAAGTGGTGCGAATCTACCCGGATGGCACAGTGCCCAAGGACAACCCCTTTGTCGGCCAGGCCAACGTGCGCCCGGAGATCTGGTCCTACGGGCAGCGTAACCCGCAAGGCGCGGCGCTCAACCCATGGAACGGCACGTTGTGGGAAAACGAACACGGGCCTCAGGGCGGCGATGAAATCAACATCATCGAGCGCGGCAAGAATTACGGCTGGCCGCTGGCGACCCATGGCATCAACTACTCCGGTCAACCGATTCCCGAAGCCAAGGGTGAAATCGCCGAAGGTACTCTTGCCCCGAATCATGTCTGGGAAAAGTCCCCGGGCCTGAGTGGCATGGCGTTCTACGATGCCGATCGTTTCAAGGTCTGGCAGCGCAACGTGTTTGTCGGCGCGCTGATCAGCCAGGAACTGATCCGCCTGGAGTTCGATGGCGACAAGGTGATCCACGAGGAGCGCTTGCTCGGGGAGCTGAAAAAACGCATTCGCGACGTTCGGCAGGGACCGGACGGATACTTGTATGTTTTGACCGATGAGGAGAACGGCGGGTTGTACAAGGTGGGTTTGAAGTTGCCGGCTGACTCAGGCAGCTAAAAACTTGCCATTGACTTGCCATCAACGTCCGGCTAATTTCGAGCCATGACTTCCACCGTATTGCGCTGCCAGCCAAGCATTATTACCGCCATTCCTCATTTGGCGGGCTAGCTCACGACTGCAGCACCCAACCCGCCCTCGAGGCGGGTTTTTACTTTCTGTCTCCCGGGCCCCGATCAATGTCAGGAGACGACGATGAGTTTCACAACCGATCAACAGGCCTTGCTTGAAGGCTACGTGAAAAAGATCCTTGCCGCACCGGTCTATGAGCTGGCCGTGCGCACGCCTTTGCAACCGGCACCGGCCTTGTCCGAAGCCTTGGGTAACCAGATCCTGCTCAAGCGCGAAGACTTGCAGCCGACCTTTTCTTTCAAGATCCGCGGTGCCTACAACAAGCTGGTGCAACTGAGTGAGGTGCAAAAGGCCCGCGGCGTGGTCACGGCTTCTGCTGGCAATCATGCGCAGGGCGTGGCACTGGCGGCGCGGGAGTTGGGGATCAACGCCACCATCGTCATGCCCTGCACGACGCCGCAGTTGAAGGTCATCGGCGTGCGCAGTCGCGGCGCCGATGCGGTGTTGCACGGCGAAAGCTTTCCGTTCGCACTGGCCTGTGCGCTGGATTTGGCCCGGGAAACCGGTCGCACCTTTGTTTCACCTTTCGACGACCCGGAGGTGATCGCGGGGCAGGGCACGGTGGCGATGGAAATCCTGCGCCAGCATCAGGGCCCGCTGGACGCGATCTTCGTGCCGGTGGGTGGCGGGGGGCTGATCGCGGGTATCGCCGCCTACGTCAAATACTTGCGGCCGGAAGTTCGCGTCATTGGCGTCGAGTCGGAACATTCCGCGTGTCTGCAAGCGGCGATGCATGCCGGCGAACGGGTCGTGTTGCCGAGCGTCGGCACCTTCGCCGATGGGGTGGCGGTGGCGCAGATCGGCGCTTACGGTTTTGAGGTCTGCCGGTTTTGCGTCGATGACGTGGTGACGGTCAGTAACGATGAACTTTGCGCCGCAATCAAGAATATCTACGACGATACCCGCTCGATCACCGAACCTTCCGGTGCGCTGGCCGTGGCCGGGATCAAGAGGTACGTCGCGCAGACCGGAGCCTTGGGGCAGACCCTGGTGGCGATCGACTCGGGTGCCAACATCAATTTCGACAGTCTGGGGCACGTGGCCGAGCGCGCCGCGTTGAGTGGCGCCCCGGCATGATGCCTGGGCAGGTCGACAGCGGACGCCGCAGAGTCCGCGCGATGGCAGGATTATTCCTTAATGGCTTTCTCGACCTTGGTCGACGCCGACCAGATCCGATAGCGCACTTCGATGTCCTTGGGTACGTACAGCACAAGCGGCAGTTTGCTGTTGTAACGCAGCAGAAAACCGTCACCGACCACCGGCACAAAACCCTGTTTGCTCGTGCCGCCCGGGCAGGCCATCAGCGTGCTCATCGGCCCGATGACTTTTTCCAGGCGATAGAACGGATAGCCCCAACCCTCAAGGTTCTTCTCCTCGAGAATACCGCCCAGGCGCGGGTTGTTGCAGTCGACGGTCATCGTCTTGCCGGCCAGGATCTCGACCTGGAAGTCGTTTTCCCGGGTCTGAGGCGCGAGGTGGATCACCTGGCGGGTGAACCCGCTTTCAGCCTTCGGATAGGGTGCGGTGTCTTCGAGTTTGGCGGCATGCGCCACGCCGGCAAGCCCCAGTGCGAACAGCGCTGTGCAAGCGTTAACGGTCAAAGAATTCATGATGCCTCCTTGCTTGAAGTGAAGGCGGCATTTTCACTGTCATGTGCAGTGAATGCAAACCCGGGATCCTGCGCGTGCACATTGCAGGGTCGCCAGGGGCGTTCATTGCAAACCGCATGGCAGGTTTAAGGTGATTGGTCTAAATCCTTGAGGTGCCGATGAACTGCACCACGAAAATCAAGGTATGTTTTATGCTGTAGGTGCCCTTGAAGCTTGCCGGGATTTCAAATGAGCAAGCATTGATCGTCGGGCCGTTTCACAAAGGAGGGAGTCGCCATGTTTCTTTCTGCCTTGGAAATTCGCAATATCATCGAAAGCAGTTTTCTGCCCAAGCGCTGCCAGTGCACGCTGTCACCGGACCTGTCGATGACCGTCAAGGTCTATGCAGACGGGCAAACCGATCAGCTCGATCTATTGGTCACCGGCATCGATGCTTCCGGGCTCAATGGTTGTCGGGAAATCAACGAGCTGATTGCCCAACTGCGTTCCAGGCAGCATCACGTAGAGGTCGAACCGCACTCTATGCTGGGCAAAGCACTCTAGTCTGCTGTTTCGGGTTCCAGGGACACGCGCCGGGTCTGGAAGAACGCCAGGCCCAGCGCCAGTTCAAACCCGACCGCCAGTAAAATGCCCGGCCCGACATGGCCGTTGAGCCATTCGGCAAAACCCAGCACGGCCAATCCCCAGCAGCCGACGACGAAGCCGAGACTCAGCGCATTGCGGGTTGCGCAAGGAGGGGCATTGCGAACCAGAAAAGAGAACACGCTCAACGCCCCAAACAGCACGGCGGTGCGTCGCGCGACCAATCCCACCGCGAATGAAAACTCGATATCCCAGAACGACAATAACCATTGCGGTGTCAGCCCCCAGACCAGACTGAGCAAAAGGCATAGGGCGGCGGAAAACAACGACAGCGTGCGAAACGGCAACTGCATGGCGAATCCTTGCGGGCAGAGAGGGAGGCGCTAGAGCATAGCGCCGCAACCCTCAAAGGAATACTGCCAAGTACCAAATCGGATTTTTCGGTCAGCCCTGGTTCTCGCAAGCGTTGGAAAGTTTACGGTAGGAAATTTCTGCGGGTTTTCCCGTGTCATCAATGTACTTCATCTCGGCCTTTACCACCTTGCACTCCAGGGTGTCCGGCTCAGTCAGTGAAATCACTTTGCTGACATGCAATGGCATGCCGTAGTGATAGGGCACGGCTTGAGAGGTCGTGGTTTCATTGGCCTGAGCCAGGCCGGCAAACGCGGTGCAGGTGAGGGCGGCGGTAACCAGCAGGGTGCGAGTGTTCATCAGCGATCTCCGGTGCGGACGGAATGTCAGTTCGATGTGTCGCTTGTCGAACTTGCCGCACTGGGCGTCAGAACAGTCTGAGGGCGTGCGGTCCAGTGAAGTGTTGGATCGCACGGTTAAGCGACGGTTAACCCGGTTGAACACCGCCTGTCGCGGATGCGCGATCCTGTGTATCAGTTAAGACCATCGGGCGCCTGATAGAAAGTCATCGCGAGCAAGTTCCCACAATGCCCGAGCGTCGACACAAATGTTGTGAACGACCCGCAACCCTGCAGGAGCGAGCCTGCTCGCGAAGAGACCCTCGAATTCAGCTTAAATCCAGTTGCTTGCGATAAGGCAAATCCGGTCCGGTCTTGCTGCAAGTCAGCGCCGCCGCCCGCACCGCGAACTTCAGCATGCGGTCGATCTGCTCGCGACCAAGTTGCTTCACACCCTCTACCGAATCCAGCTGGTGTTCGGTCAACCAGGTAATCAGCGCCGCCTGAAAGGTATCGCCTGCGCCCACGGTGTCGGCGATTTTTACCGTAGAGGCGGGTGTGGACCACGAACCATGTGCCCGACTGAATACGGTCGCGCCTTCGCCGCCCCGGGTCAGGAATACCAACTGACAGCGGTGCTGCAACCAGACCTCGATCACCTGCGCCGGGTCCTGGTCGGGGTACAGCAGATGCAGGTCCTCGTCGCTGACCTTGATCAGGTCGGCCAGTTCCACCAGTGTCGCGATCCGTTCACGCCACAGTTCAATGTCCGGCTCCGGATTCAGGCGCACGTTCGGATCGAGGCTGATCAGGCGCTTGCCACTTTCCCGGCGCACCAATGCCAATAGCGTGTCGGCAATCGGCTGCACCACCAGGGAAAACGAGCCGATATGCAGGCCGCGTACCTCAGGCCCGAGTGTCGGCAGGTGCTCCGGTTGCAATTGTCGATCCGCGCAACCTTCGCCACGGAAGCTGTACTGCGGCGAGCCATTGGCGCCCACGGCGACCATCGCCAGGGTGGTCGGCGCGGCAAAATCCACCAGGAATTCCTGGCGCACGCCTTCATCTTGCAACACTTGCAACAAGCGCCGGCCCAGGTAGTCGGTGGACAACCCGGCCAACAGCGCCGCGTCCACGCCCAAGCGGCACAAGCCCACCGCCACGTTGAACGGCGAGCCACCGGCAATGGCCTTGAAGTTCACTTTGGACGCCAGCCCACTGGCGTCGTTTTCACTGAAAAAATCGAACAGCGCTTCGCCACACACCAGGTACATAGTTGTTCACTCTTCAAAGGGTTGCGACATGCTGTTGATAGCGTTCATACGCCTGCTGACAGGCTTGCACATTGTCGGCGACCGGCAGGGTTTCAGTGGCCGGGTCGAGTTTTACGCAGCGCTCGCACAATTGCGCCAGGCTTTCTTCGTGCCCGCTCGCCCGGGATACGCACCAGGCCGCCTGAATCGCCGCCCCCAAGGCTGCGGCCTCGCTTTGTTCGGTGCAGATCACCGGTGTATTCATGGTGTCGGCGACGATTTGCCGCCAGACCGCACTTTTTGACCCGCCCCCAATCAGCCGAATGCTGCGGCTTTGTAAGCCATTGCGGCGTAGCAGGTCCAGTCCGTAACGCAAACCGAACGTCGTGCCTTCGACCACCGCGCGGCACAGGTTGGCCCGGGTCAGGTTGGTCATGGTCAGGCCCGACAGGCTGGCGCTGGCATGGGGCAGGGCGGGCACACGTTCGCCATTGAAGAACGGTAGCATGCACACACCGTCGGCACCGATTGGCGCCTGGGCAACGAGGTCGTTGAATTGATCGATGTCGAGGTCCAGCAGCTCGCGAATCAGGCTGGTGGCATTGGTCAGGTTCATGGTGCAGATCAAAGGCAGCCAGCCGCCACTGGAGGAACAGAACGTGGCAACTGCGACATCCGTGGCGACATTCGGCTGATCGGCATAGGCGTACACCGTGCCTGACGAACCGAGGCTCATGGTGATTGCACCAGGCTGGATGTTGCCGGTGCCGATGGCGCCCATCATGTTGTCGCCTCCGCCACTGGACACCAGTGCCCGAGGGTTTATGCCCAGAAACTCGGCGATGCCTGGCAGAATCGTGCCGACCGCCTGGTGGGGGGCGATCAGTTCCGGCAGCGCCGCTTGCAGGCGCCCGCTGGGGTCGATGTCACGCAACAATTGTCTATCCCACTGGCGCGTACGCACATTGAAATACCCGGTGCCCGAGGCATCGCCGTACTCGCTGCAACTGCGGCCAGTGAGCCAATGGTTGAGGTAGTCGTGAGGCAGCAGGATGCGGGCGATCCGGGAGAACACTTCGGGATGCTGCTCTTTGGTCCATAACAGCTTGGACAGGGTGTAGCCTGGCGCGATGACTACGCCCAGGCGTTTCAGCGAACCCTTTTTTCCACCCAGATGGGCCAGCAGTCGGTCATTCTCCGGGGTGGTTTCTGTGTCGCACCAGAGTTTAGCCGCACGCAACACCTTGCCCTGATCGTCGAGCAGCACCAGGCCATGTTGCTGGCCGGACACGCCGACGCCGAGGATCGACTGGCCATCGACACTGGCCGCGAGCAAGGCGCGGCGGGTGGCGCTGGCGAAGGCGTCCAGCCACTGCTGGGTGTCTTGTTCGCGGCGGCCATTGGGGCCGCTGATCAGGCTGTGGCTGGCGGATCCCTGGCCAAGCACTTCACCATTGGCCGTGTCGAGGATGATGGCTTTGGTGCCTTGGGTTCCGCAGTCGATGCCGAGGAAGAGTTGTCGGGTTGTCATGCAGTATTCCTGGTCGTCAGCTAGATACAAGTCTGGATTCAGTATCCCCGGTGCCTGTCAGGCCGCCGCAGGACTTACGTCAGCACCCGTTCCAACGTCCGCGACACCCCAACCTCGCGCAAACTGGTGCAGCACCACTCAAACGCCGCGACAAACTCCGGCGAGCGCGCAATGGCCGTACCAAAAATCTCCTCGACCGCCAGCAAGCGCTGGGTAATCAGCACATCATCGGCTACCAGCGCCTGACAGAACGCCGCCCGCGGATCCGCAATCGTGTAGTTCTCGCCCTGTTCATCCACGCCTTTGAGATACAGCGCCCACGCCGCCACCACCAACGCTGCGCGCCGGGTCTCGCAGCCATCGGCGATCAAGCGGTTGATGGTCGGTACGGTGAATTTCGGAAACTTCGACGAGCCGTCCGAACACACCCGTTCAAGTTGATCGGCAATCGCCTGATTGGAGAACCGCGCCACCAGGGTGTTCTTGTACTCGGTCAAGTCGATTCCCGGCACCGCCGGCAGCTGCGGCGTCACGTCCAGGTCCATGTAGGCGCGTATGTAGCGCACGAACAGCGGGTCATTCATGGTTTCGTGGACGAAGCGGTAACCCTTCAGGAATCCCAGGTACGTCAGCGCCAGATGACTGCCGTTGAGCAGCTTGATCTTCATTTCTTCGTAGGGCGTGACGTCGTCGGTGAATTGCACGCCGACTTTTTCCCAAGCCGGACGACCGTTGACGAACCTGTCTTCCAGCACCCATTGCGCGAAGGGTTCGCAGACCACCGGCCAGGCATCGTCCACGGCGTGCCGGTCCGCCAGTTGCAGGCGATGGAGGGTGCTGGTCATCGGTGTAATGCGGTCGACCATGGCGTTGGGGAAACTGACGTTGGCGTCGATCCAGTCGCGCAAGTGGCTGTCGTGCAAGGCGGCAAAGGCCAGCAGGGCCTTGCGGGTGACGGCGCCGTTGTGCGGCAGGTTATCGCAGGACATCAGGGTGAAGGCCGCTGTGCCAGCGGCGCGGCGTTTGGCCAGTGCGGCACACAGGAAGCCGAACACGGTTTTCGGTGCGCCAGGGTGCGCCAGGTCATGCTGGATTTGCGGCAAGTGCGCCATGAACTCGCCGGTGCTGTCGTCGATGCAGTACCCGCCTTCGGTGATGGTCAGCGAGACGATGCGGATCTCGGGGCTGGCCAGCTTGTCGATCAATGCCTGGGCACTGTCCTCGGCCAGCAGCATGTCACGAAGGGCGCCGATCACCCGCACTTCGGTGTCGTCGCTATCGCCGAGTTCGAACAGGGTGAACAGATAATCCTGATCCTTGAGATCGTCGCGGGCGCGACGGTCTTCAGCGCGCAGGCCGACACCGCAGATGGCCCAGTCCAGGCCTTCGCCGGTATTCATCAAGGCGTCGGTGTAGTACGCCTGATGGGCACGGTGGAAACCGCCGACCCCGATGTGCGCGATACCCTGACGGGTCTCGCCCAGGGCGTAGGCGGGCAGGACCACTTCAGGGGCGAGGCGGTTGAGGTTGAGTTGGTTCAATTTCATCGCAGGCTCTCTGAAATCAGGCAGCAACGCGCAACGGGCGGGTCAACGCCACACCGTCGGCATCGAATAAATGGCAGTGTTGCGCATCCAGATGCAGGCTCAGGGTTTCACCGTAGCGGCTGGCCAGATCTCCGCGAACGCGCATGGTCAGGGCTTCGCCAGATGCCGTCCGGACGTGGCAGAAGGTGTCGCTGCCCAGGCGCTCGCTGACGTCGGCGGTGACCTGCAAGGTGCAGTCGCCGGGTTTGGCCAGTTCCAGGTGCTCTGGGCGAATGCCCAGCGTCACCGCACTCCCGACGCTCAGATGCCTGCCGCCCAAGGGCAGGCTGACGCGGGTTCCCGCGTCGAGTTGCACTTCACAGCCCTGGCTGTCGACACGGGTGACCTTACCCTTGAGCAGGCCCATCTTCGGTGTACCAAGGAAACCGGCGACGAACAGGTTGGCCGGCTGGTGATAGAGATCCAGCGGCGAGCCGACTTGCTCGATCTTGCCGCCATTGAGTACGACCACTTTGTCGGCCATGGTCATCGCTTCGACCTGATCGTGAGTCACGTAGATCATCGTGGCTTGCAGTTCTTTGTGCAGGCGCAACAGTTCCAGGCGCATCTGCACCCGCAAGGCGGCATCGAGGTTGGACAACGGCTCGTCGAACAGGAAGATTTTCGGGTTGCGCACGATGGCCCGGCCAATCGCCACGCGCTGGCGCTGGCCGCCGGACAGTTGCTTGGGTTTGCGCTCCAGCATCGGCCCCAGTTCGAGGATGCGCGCCGCTTCACTGACCTTCTTCTCTACTTCGGCTTTCGCCACGCCGGCCAGGTCGAGGGCGAACGACATGTTCTTGCGCACACTCATGTGCGGGTACAGGGCGTAGGTCTGGAACACCATCGCCAGATCACGCTTGGCCGGGCTCACTTCGGTGATGTCGCGGCCGTCGAGTTCGATGGTACCGCCGCTGACTTCCTCCAGCCCGGCGATCAGCCGCAGCAGCGTGGATTTGCCGCAGCCCGACGGGCCGACGAAAACCACGAACTCCTTGTCATTCACTTCCAGGTCGATGCCCTTGATGATGGAAAAGCCTTCGAAGCCTTTTTGCAGATTCTTGATTCTCAGGTTGGCCATGGTGGTGGGCCTCCGTTTGTTTTTATTCAGTTGAACCAGGTGGGCTTTTTTGTGGGAGCGAGCTTGCTCGCGATGAGGGTGTATCCGTCGGCATTGATGCTGACTGACCCACCGCTATCGCGAGCAAGCTCGCTCCCACAGGAGTCGCATTCGGTTAGCGGTGTTCATTTCACGGCGCCGAACGACAGGCCGCGCACCAGTTGTTTCTGGCTGATCCAGCCGAAGATCAGGATCGGCGCACAGGCCAGGGTCGAGACGGCCGACAATTTGGCCCAGAACAGCCCTTCGGGGCTTGAGTACGAGGCGATCAATGCGGTCAGTGGCGCGGCTTTCGACGAGGTCAGGTTCAGCGACCAGAACGCCTCGTTCCAGCACAGGATCAACGACAGCAGCACCGTGGATGCCAGGCCGCCCTTGGCGATGGGCAGCAACACCCGGAGCATCTCCTGAGCCAGCGTTGCGCCGTCCAGCCGCGCGGCTTCGAGGATGTCCCTCGGGATGTCCTTGAAGTAGGTGTAAATCATCCACACCACGATCGGCAGGTTGATCAGCGTGTAGATGACGATCAGCGCGATCCGCGTATCGAGCAGGCCTAAACTCTTGGCCAGCAGATAGATCGGCATCAGCACGCCCACTGGCGGCAGCATCTTGGTGGAGAGCATCCACAGCAGCGTGCCTCTGGTACGCCGGGTTTCGTAGAACGCCATGGAGTAGGCCGCCGGTACCGCGATCAGCAGGCACAGCGCGGTGGCGCTGAAGGAGATCACCACCGAGTTCCAGGCGAAACTTAAGTAGTCGCTGCGCTCGTTGATGTGCAGGTAGTTCTCCAGCGTCGGCATGAAGATGAACTGCGGTGGCGTGGCGAAGGCATCGATCTCGGTCTTGAAACTGGTCAGTACCATCCAGAAGATCGGAAAGAAGATCAGGATCGCGATGGCCCAGGCCAGCGTACCGAGCAGCAGGCTTTGCAGGCGACGGGATTGTTGAAGAGTCATGGCAGGCCTCAGGCTTTGTCGGTCAGGTTTTTGCCGATCATCCGCACCAGGATGATCGCGGCGATATTGGCGATGACCACGGCGATCAGGCCGCCCGCCGAGGCCATGCCGACATCGAACTGCACCAGCGCCTGGTTGTAGATCAGGTAGGCGAGGTTGGTCGAGGCGTAGCCGGGGCCGCCGTTGGTGGTGGTGAAGATTTCGGCGAACACTGAGAGCAGGAAGATGGTTTCGATCATCACCACCACCGCAATCGGCCGCGCCAGGTGTGGCAAGGTCAGGTGCCAGAAAATCGCGATGGGCCCGGCACCGTCCAGACGCGCGGCTTCTTTTTGTTCCTGGTCGAGGGACTGCATGGCGATCATCAGGATCAGGATCGCGAAGGGCAGCCATTGCCACGAGACAATGATGATGATCGACAGCAGCGGGTAGTGCGCCAGCCAGTCCACGGGCTGCGCGCCGAACAGCTTCCAGACGTAGGCGAGAATCCCCGACACCGGATGGAAAATCAGGTTCTTCCAGATCAGTGCGCCCACCGTGGGCATGATGAAAAACGGCGAGATCAGCATCACTCGTACGAGGCCGCGACCGAAAAACTCACTGGCCTCCAGCAATGCACTGATCAGCACGCCCAATACCACACTGATCAGCAGCACGCTGCCCACCAGCAGCAGAGTGTTGGTGGCGCCGGGCACAAAGCCGGAGTCGGTGAGGAAGTAGGTGAAGTTTTCCAGGCCGACGAACTCGTTCTCGCCGGGGTTGAGCAAGTTGTAGCGAATCGTTGAGAAGTAGACGGTCATACCCAGCGGTACGATCATCCACAACAGCAGCAATGCCACCGAAGGGCTGACCAGAAACCAGCCGGGATTGGCCACGCGGCTTTTGCGCTGCGGCTGGACAATGTCCATGTGAGCTTTTGCAGTTGATGTATTCATGGTGTTAAACCGAATGGGTACAGGCAATGAATATCAACTGTGGGAGCGAGCTTGCTCGCGATACCAATCTGTCAGCCGACATCACTGTTGAATGTCATGGACTCATCGCGAGCAAGCTCGCTCCCACAGGGAACAGGGGCAGGCTACTGCCGGTTACTTGGGATAACCCGCGCGCTTCATCTCGCGCTCGGTGGTTTGCTGGGCTGCCGCCAACGCCTGGTCGACCGTGGTCTGGCCGATCAGCGCCGCCGAGAAGGATTTGCCGACCTGGGTGCCGATGCCCTGGAACTCGGGAATGGTCACCAACTGGATGCCGATGTACGGCACAGGTCTGGCGCCCGGCTTGCTCGGGTCCGCGGCCTTGAGCGATTCCAGCGTGACCCTGGCGAACGGGGCGGCACTCATGTACGCCTCGCTGTAGGTCGAGGCTCGGGTACCTGGCGGCACGTTGGCGATGCCGTCTTTTTCCGCGACCAGTGCGCCGTATTCTTTGGACGTAGCCCAGGCGCTGAAGGTTTTCGCTGCGTCCTTGGCCTTGGAACTGGTCGGAATGGCCAGCGCCCAGGAATACAACCAGGCCGAGCCCTTGTCAGTGACCTGATGCGGCGCATAGGTAAAGCCGACGTGATCGGTGACCTTGCTCTGGGACTTGTCGGTGACGAACGAGCCGGCGACGCTGGCATCGACCCAGATCGCGCATTTGCCACTATTGAACAGCGCCAGATTTTCATTGAAACCGTTGCTCGACGCCCCCGGCGGGCCGGATTTCTTCATGGTGTCGACATAGAAGTTCAGCGCGTTTTTCCATTCGGGACCGTTGAATTCAGGCTGCCACTTTTCATCGAACCAGCGCGCGCCATAGGCGTTGGCCACGGTGCTGATCAGCGCGATGTTCTCGCCCCAGCCGGCCTTGCCCCGCAGGCAGATGCCGTACTGTTCCTGTTCGGGTTTGTTCAGTTTGGCGGCGAATTCACCGATCTGCTCCCAGGTCGGGCGCTCGGGCATGGTCAAGCCGGCGGCCTTGAACAGGTCGGTGCGGTAATAGGTGATCGAGCTTTCGGCGTAGAACGGCAGGGCGTACAGCTGACCTTTGACAGACAGGCCTTCGCGCACCGACGCAAACACGTCGTCGAGGGCATACCCAGCCGGCAAATCCTTCATCGGCTCCAGCCAGCCCTTGGCGCCCCAGAGTGCGGCTTCGTACATGCCAATGGTCAGCACATCGAATTGCCCGCCTTGGGTGGCGATATCGGTGGTCAGGCGCTGGCGCAGGACGTTTTCTTCGAGGACCACCCAATTGAGCTTGATGTCCGGATGCTCGGCCTCGAAGGTTTTCGAGAGCTTTTGCATGCGGATCATGTCGCTGTTGTTGACGGTGGCGATGGTCAGGGTCTGGGCGCCAAGGCTGACGCTGCTCAGGGTCATGCAGGTGAGGGCAAGCAGAGCTTTTACCGAAGGTTGCATCGTGCACTCCTTTTCTGCACCCGGCGGGCTACAGAAGGACAGTTATTGTTTTTGTGTCTTCCGAAGGCAGGAAGAATGTGCGCTGATTACATCCTTCAATCGAGGGCGAGACAAATCATCCATCGCACTTTGATCGATACTTTTTTGCACTCAAGGTTTGAGGGATAGACGCAGGGAAGGGCTTTTCAGCGAAGGAGGGGTATTGAATCCGTACAGGTTTCAGGGGGTAACGCTGTACCTGTGGGCGTGTCTTCAACCCAGGTTTTGCTCGGTCAACCGCTGCACCACCAGCCGCCGGTAATGCGAAGGCGTCATGCCCTTGAGCTGCTGGAAGCGCCGGTTGAAGTTGGAAATATTGTTGAAGCCCGATTCGAAGCAGACATCGGTCACCGGCTTGTCGCCATCGGCCAGCAACTCGCAGGACTTGCTGATGCGCAGGCGATTGACGAATTCGATGAAATTTCGCCCGGTGGCCTGCTTGAATACCCGACTGAAATAAGTCGGTTTCATGCCCAGATGCGCGGCGACCTCTTCCAGTGTCAAGTCCCGGGCGTAGTGAGCAAAAATGTAATCCACCGCGCGGTTGGTGCGATCGATATTGTGCTCGTCCGCCAGTTGCGGGGTTGTGGCACCAGAGAGCAATTGGTAGTCGTCAGTGGCCGCGAGCAACTCCAGCAGAATGAAAAAGTGCCCGAGCCGGGTCATACCGGTGGTATCGGCGATGCGCTGCATCAGGTCCATCGCCTTGTCGATGGTGTGCTTGCAGCGAAACTCGATGCCGTACTGCGCGCGCTCCAGCAGCGGTGCCAGGGCCTTGAGTTCGGCGAACACCTGATAGCCGCTGTCGAACAACTCATCGGTGAAGTTGACCAGCATGTCGCGCTTGGGCACCACTTCATCCTCGGCCACCTGGCTGATCCAGTTGTGGGGCAGGTTGGGGCCGGTGAGAAACAGTGTCCTGGGATAGAAGTTGCCGATGTAGTCGCCGATGAAAACCTTGCCGGAACTGGCGACGATCAGGTGCAGCTCGTATTCCTTGTGGAAATGCCAGCGCACCAGAGGGCAGGGGAAACCGTGCTGGCGATAGATGATCGACAAGCCGTTGTGGTCGTCCATCAACTCATAGGAAGGGTCGGTCACTCGGGTGGTACGGGTCATGGCTGCACACTTTGCTGTTTTCGCGCCTCGATCATGCCTCGTACAGGGAGGGGCCGTAAACGGCCTTCATGCTGCTGGCACTCCAGCAATAGCGGACAATTCTGGATTCATCGAAAAAGTCGGTATTGATGATGCTGCAACGCGTCACCCAGTCACGGGTGGTGTGGAACCAGTCATTGATCTCTTCTTTGATATCCCTTGGCCCGCCAAATACTGTGTACGTAGTTGCCGACAATGACCAAAAAAATGTCTCGTAAGGCGCATCTTCCAGCGTTTTTGCGATGTAGTTGCGCAGATCGCCCGAACTGGTGAATGGACTGTTGCGCCATTTGTGCGGGATGCGCGGCCAGAAGTAATCATCGTCCAGGCCGGGTTTGAACTGCGCCGCCATGACGATGCGCCGAAGCGTACTGGAGCGCTTGAGCTCGCCCACGGCGGCATACCTGTCGGAGGGCAGGATGAGCCGCTGTCCGAGTCGAAGCACGAGCAGATCGTTCAGCTTTTTATAATCGAAAGATTTGCCAGCATCGCTGAGTTCGTGAAAATCCAGTACGACGAACTCATCCGGGTTTCGATCAAGAAACGCCAACACTGCATCGATCAGTTCGTCCAGTACCCGACCTGATCGATGGCCACTGTGGTGAAAGTAAAAGACCGGGTCCGGATCTGTCGCGTATTGAAGACGAATATCGAAGACCCGTGCTCCATTGGCTAGTTGAAAGGCAAACGAATCGTTCTGGCACGTCGTCCAGTTGCCGGTCACATCGTCGACATTGGAGGCTTTTTTGTCCATGCCCGCGTTATGGGCGCAGGGCCAGACAATATCGGTGAGTTTTAATATGTCTACGTCGAGGATATTGCTCATCCAGTTCTGTTTGTAGAGAAAATCCGCGTTTCTAACCGTCATGGTGGATCCTTTGTCTGAGTGCACTGGCAAGTTCCAGGAAGTCCAAAACTAGCCGGGCTGACAAAAGCAGAGGTGCTATTTATGTACAGCGTCCTTGTGTCTTGATCATGTTAGCCACCCTGAAATGCAAAACGCCGACCTGATACAGCCAGTATCTTGTCGGCGTTTTTGTTGGGGATAAGAACGAGCCTTACAAGGCGTCTGGCTGGTTGCGGTTCTTCGCCTCGATCCATTGCGCCATGTACTGGGTACTTTTGTGCTGATGATGGCGCAACATGCTGCCGGTGAAGTTATCGCGTCTGATGTGTGGCAGATTCCTTTGGCATTCGATCAGTCTTTCGATCAATGCAGGACCATGGGTGGACTGCGGGTAGCGGCTGGCCAACAAGTGCCGGGCCTGCGCCTGGGCAGCCAGCCACTGAGTCTTGTCGTGATAAAGTTGCACGGCGCTGTCGGCGAACTCGCGCGCCGTACGGGTTACGGCACCGGGCCAGGGCTCTTCACCGTGCATGGCTTCTGCGCCGACCGGCGTGGTCACATTGGGCGTGCCGCAGAGCATCGCATCGACGATCTTGCCTTTGATACCTGCACCGAAGCGCAGCGGTGCCAGGCACACCCGCGTTTTCGACATCACGTGCAAGGCATCTTCCGCCCAGTTCATCACATGAAAACCCTGTGCCGCATTGTGCAGGGCGGTAGCCTTGGGCGGGGTATACGCGCCGTAGATGTGCAACTGCGCATCAGGCAGTTGCGCGCGAATCAGCGGCCAGATAGCGGTTTTCAACCAGAGCACCGCATCCCAGTTGGGCGCATGGCGAAAGTTGCCGATGTGCAGAAAATGCGTACGATCTTCGTACTCTACTGGCGCGCTGGTCGGCAGATCGACCATCAACGGACACCAGTGCAGCAGGTTGCGGGGAAACCTGAACTGCTCGACCAGCAATTCGATTTCTACCTCGGAAACCATCAGCGTCAAATCACAACGATAAAATGACGCGATCTCGCGCTTCGCCAGATCGGTATCAGCCATGTGTTCGAACTCTTCGCGCGCCGCCGGGGCGAACAGTTCGTTGAAGTCATTGTTGTCGTCACTGGCCTTCAAACGCTCCTTGAGACGTTGATGCCGACCCAGCCTCAGGCTTTGCAGGTCGCAACTTTCGAGTACGCGCAAGGCATCGGGGCAATGTTTCTCGACCCGCCAGCCGAACTGTTCCTCCATCATGAATTGATCGAACAACACGATGTCCGGCGCCAGTTCGCTGATAAATGCGTCGAAACTGCTGTTGTTCAGCTCGATGGGTACTTCGGCAATACCCAACGCTGTAAGGTCTGCACGTTGCTCGCCGAAGCCTGCCGGGCTGCTGAACGTGATGTCCCAGCCCTGGTCCAGGAAAACGTCGAGAATCTGCATGACATGCCCGCTGGCCGCGGAAGAGCGGGGCTCGGGCCAGACGTAACCAATGACCAGGACTTTGGTTGCGCGGGGCTCAATCATGGACGGGATTTCCTTGAAGCGAAGACAGGGCAGGGATGAAAAAGGCGCGCATTAAACCACAGCGCAGCGCAGCGTCACTCGAGAATGCTTTTGACCTTGTCGCGCAACTGATCAATGGAGAAGGGTTTGCCGATCAGGTGCATGTCGTCGGCCACGTCGATGTTTTCGGCATAACCGCTGGCGAACAATATCGGAAGGGCTGGACGTAAAACTCTTGCTTCATTGGCCAGTTCGCGTCCGTCCATGACCGGCAGGCCAACATCGGTCATCATCAGGTCAATGTGTTGGTTCACGTCCTTGAGCATCACCAGTGCCTGTTCGCTGCCTTCGGCTTCCAGCACCTTGAATTCCAGTTCTTCCAGGACGTCGACGATCAGCATGCGCACGATGGCATCGTCTTCGACGACTAGGATGGTGGAGGTATCGGCGGATGACATGGTCGAATTCCCGAAAAAGATTGGCATTGCCGGTCGCTGGAAGTCACCGGCCTCTTGCATGAGTAAGTGGCGGATCCCGACAAGTTCCCTGTGCGATGGAAAAAGGATTGGCGGTACAGGCCAGGCAAGGATAACGCGGGAGCAGCGCAATGTAGGACCTTGCGTGCAAACATGTCAGATAATTGGATCAATTTGCCAGTTTTGGGGCAAACTCCTTGCATTCTGACAGTTCGACAAGGCCTGCCCCATGACCTCCGCGTCCTCGGTTGATGAGCAACGATTTCGTAAACTCCTGAGCCGTAACATCAGCCTGCCGTTGGGTCTGGGTCTTATCAGCGCTGTGTTTTTCGTGTCGCTGATCAGCTATTTGCTGTCGACCATCCAGTGGGTGGAGCACACCGACCGGGTGATCAATAACGCCAATGAAGCGGTGAAGCTGACCGTGGATCTGGAAACCGGGATGCGCGGTTTCCTGCTCAGTGGCGACGAGCATTTCCTCGATCCCTACGAAACCGCCAAGCCGCGCATCGCCGTGGCGCTCGACACCTTGCTTGAACTGACCGCCGACAACCCGGTGCAGACTGATCGCTTGCTACGGTTGCGGGCCTTGCAGCTGGAGTGGGCCAACTACGCGCAATCGATGATCGATTTGCAGCGCAGCAGCGGCGATTATCGTGCCATGGTCAAGTCTGGACGCGGTAAACGTCTGACCGATGAAATTCGCAAGCAGTTCGAGGCGGTGATCGACACCGAGCAACAATTGCGCGCATCGCGCAATGACGAAGTGCGCGGCACCACCATCATGAGCATCAGCCTCTATCTCTTGTTCATAGCTGGGGTCAGCGGGTTGCTGGCGTACGTCGGGCGCCGCGATTTGTTGACCCTGTCGCAGAACTACAGCGTCAACCTTGCCGCCCAACAGGCCAGCGCCCATCGTCTGGAGCAACAGGCCTGGCTGCGTAACGGCCAGACCGAGCTGGCCGAGCAGGTGCTGGGACAATTGAGCCTGAGCATGCTGGGTCGCAATATCCTGCAATTCTGCGCGCAGTATTTGGGCACCGCCGTGGCGGCTATTTATGTGCGCGAAGACCATGGCGGTCTCAAGCGCATCGCCACTTATGGTTTTTCCCGTGAACAGGAAGGGCGTGAACAGCAGATCTACAGCGAAGAAGGCATTGTCGGCCAGGTGGCGCAGCAGGCACGGCTGATTCGCCTGGACCAGGTGCCCGGAGATTACTTCAAGGTCAGCTCCGGCCTCGGAGACGGTTTGCCGTGCAGTGTGCTGGTGGTGCCAACCAGTGACGACGAGCGGGTCAATGGCGTGATCGAGTTGGGCTTTCTGCGTCCACTGACCGACCGCGATGTTGAATTGCTTGAGCTGATTGCCGGCAACATCGGCACCTCGATCGAGGCGGCACGCTATCGCCAGCGTTTGCAGGAGGTGTTGGCCGAAACCCAGCAACTCAACGAAGAACTGCAGGTTCAGCAGGAAGAACTCAAGACCGCCAACGAAGAGCTCGAAGACCAGTCGCGGATTCTCAAGGAGTCCCAGGCGTACCTGGAAACCCAACAGGTGGAGCTGGAGCAGACCAACGAACAACTCGCCGAGCAGGCAGAAGTACTGGCCGAGCAGCGCGACGCCATGGACCTGAAAAATACCGAACTCAATCAGGCCCAGATCCAGCTCGAAGAACGCGCGGTAGAATTGCAGCGATCGAGCAAGTACAAGTCCGAATTCCTCGCCAACATGTCCCACGAACTGCGCACGCCGCTGAACAGCTCGTTGATCCTGGCCAAACTGCTGGCGGAAAACCCGGAGGAAAACCTCACTGCCGAGCAAGTCCAATTCGCCGAGTCGATCTACTCCGCCGGCAACGACTTGCTCAACCTGATCAACGACATTCTGGATATTTCCAAAGTCGAGGCCGGCAAGCTGGAAATCCGTCCGGAGAACACCAGCGTGGCGCGCCTGTTGGATGGCCTGCGCGGCTTGTTCCAGCCATTGGCCACGGACAAGCAACTGGATTTCCGGGTGGATATGCAGGACGGTGCGCCGTCGATGTTGTTCACCGACCGCCAGCGTCTGGAGCAAGTGCTCAAGAACCTGCTGTCCAACGCGGTGAAATTCACGGAAAACGGCAGCGTCAGCCTGTCCGTCGCCACGGCGCCGAATGACGGCATCGCGTTCAGCATCCGCGATTCCGGGATCGGCATCGAGGTGGATCAGCACGAAAGCATCTTCGAAGCGTTCCGTCAGGCCGACGGCACCACCAATCGGCGTTACGGCGGCACCGGGCTGGGGTTGTCGATTTCCCGTGATCTGGCGGCCTTGCTCGGCGGCTCCATCAGCATGACCAGCACACCGGGGCAGGGCAGTGTGTTTACCCTGGTCTTGCCACAGCAGTACGTGGAACCGGGCGAAGTACCTGTCGAACCGATGCGAGCTGTTCCTGTGGCGGCTGTGTCGAGTGTATTGCCGCCAACGTTGTCGCCATTGGTGGCCGAAGTCGACATTGCGCGCTTCGACGACGATCGCAACAAAGGGCCGTTCACCAAACGCTGCATTCTGGTGGTGGAGGATGAGCCGAATTTTGCGCACATCCTCTACGACCTGGCCCATGAACTGGGTTATCAGTGCCTGGTGGCTCACGGCGCCGACGAAGGCTACGACCTGGCCAAGGCGTTCATCCCCGACGCGATCCTGCTGGACATGCGCCTGCCGGATCACTCGGGCCTGACTGTGCTGCAACGTTTGAAGGAACACGCCGAAACCCGGCACATCCCGGTGCATGTGATTTCGGTCGAAGACCGGGTCGAGGCGGCGATGCACATGGGCGCCATTGGCTACGTGGTCAAACCGACCACCCGCGAGGAACTCAAGGACGTGTTTGCACGCCTTGAGGCCAAGTTGACCCAGAAGGTCAAGCGCGTGCTGCTGGTCGAGGACGACGACGTGCAGCGCGATAGCATTGCCCGCCTGATCGGCGACGATGACATCGAGATCACCGCCGTTGGCCTGGCGCAGGAGGCGCTGGACCTGCTGCGCTCTTCCGTCTTCGATTGCATGATCATCGACCTCAAGCTGCCCGACATGCTCGGCAATGACCTGCTCAAGCGCATGTCCACCGAAGACATCTGTTCCTTTCCGCCCGTCATCGTCTATACCGGGCGCAACCTGACCCGGGATGAAGAGGCCGAACTGCGCAAGTATTCGCGTTCGATCATCATCAAGGGCGCACGCTCGCCGGAGCGGTTGCTGGATGAGGTGACGCTCTTTCTGCACAAAGTCGAATCACGCTTGTCCCATGAACGGCAGAAGATGCTCAAGGTCGCCCGCAGCCGCGACAAGGTCTTTGAAGGCCGTAAGGTGTTGCTGGTGGATGACGATGTGCGCAACATCTTCGCCCTCACCAGCGCGCTGGAGCAAAAGGGCGCAGTCGTGGTCATTGGCCGCAACGGCCGGGAAGCGATTGAACGATTGAATGAGGTGCAAGACATCGATCTGGTGTTGATGGACGTGATGATGCCGCAAATGGATGGTTTTGAAGCCACCGTTGAAATCCGCAAGAATCTGCGCTGGCGCAAGCTGCCGATCATTGCCGTGACGGCCAAGGCCATGAAGGACGATCAGGAGCGCTGCCTGCAGGCCGGCGCCAACGATTACCTGGCCAAGCCCATCGATCTCGATCGCCTGTTTTCGCTGATTCGTGTGTGGTTACCGAAGATGGAACGTATCTAGTGGAGCGCAATTTTTCTGTGGAGCGAAACAGCGAAATCGAACTGCGGTTGTTGATCGAGGCGATCTATCTCAAGTACAGCTACGATTTTCGCGATTACTCCGGCGCTTCGATCAAACGCCGGGTCAACCATGCATTGAGTCAGTTCGAGTGCAGCACTATCTCGGCGTTGCAGGAAAAGGTCCTGCACGACCCCGCCGCGTTCATGCAACTGTTGCAACTGCTGACCATTCCGGTCAGCGAAATGTTTCGCGACCCCTCGCACTTTCTTGCCATCCGCAAGGAAGTGGTGCCGCTGCTGCGAACCTACCCTTCGATCAAGATCTGGATCGCCGGATGCAGCACTGGTGAAGAAGTGTATTCGATGGCCATTGTGCTGCGCGAAGAAGGCCTGCTGGACCGTACCATCATCTATGCCACCGACATCAATCCGCGCTCGCTGGAAAAGGCCAGGCAAGGGATTTTTTCGATGGAGAACGTACGCGCCTACACTGCTAATTACCAGCAAGCCGGTGGCCGGAGTTCGTTTGCCGACTACTATACCGCGGCCTATGGGTACGCGATTTTCGACAAGACCCTGCGCGAGAACGTGACCTTCGCCGATCACAGCCTGGCGACGGACAGCGTATTCTCCGAAACTCAATTAATTTCATGCCGTAACGTACTGATTTATTTTAATAAAACTCTTCAAGGTCGGGCGTTCGGGCTGTTTCATGAGTCCCTCTGCCATCGCGGTTTCCTGGTGCTGGGCAGTAAGGAAACCCCGGATTTTTCAGCCTTCGGCGATCAGTTCGAGCCGCTGGTCAAACAAGAACGGATCTATCGAAAATCATGAACAGTGCAACAAAATTGCCGGCTCTCGAAGCGATCGTGATCGGTGCCTGCGCCGGTGGCGTCGACGCGCTGTTGAACATCCTCGGACCGCTGCGCGAAGGCGTCGCACTTCCGGTCACTCCTGTACGCGGCATCGGCCGTCTGCTTGTCGAGCTGGAACGAATCGCATGCTGAGTAATATTCAGGCCAAACTGCTGATCGTGGACGATCTGCCGGAGAATCTGCTGGCACTCGAAGCGCTGATCAAGCGTGAGGACCGCATTGTGTACAAGGCGCTGTCCGCCGACGAGGCCTTGTCCCTGCTGTTGCAACACGAATTCGCCTTGGCCATCCTCGATGTGCAGATGCCCGGCATGAATGGCTTCGAGCTGGCCGAGTTGATGCGCGGCACGGAAAAAACCAGGAACATCCCGATCGTTTTCGTCAGCGCCGCCGGGCGTGAACTCAATTACGCCTTCAAGGGCTATGAAAGCGGTGCCGTGGACTTCCTGTACAAACCGCTGGACCTGCAGGCGGTCAAGAGCAAGGTCAATGTGGTCGTCGACCTCTATCGCCAGAGCAAGGCGATGAAGGAACAAGTGCTGGCCCTTGAGCAAAGTCGCCGCGAACAGGAGACCCTGCTCAAGCGATTGCAGAGCACTCAACTGGAACTGGAGCAGGCGGTACGCATGCGCGATGACTTCATGTCCATCGTCGCCCACGAAGTGCGCACGCCGCTCAACGGCCTGATCCTTGAAACCCAGTTGCGCAAGATGCACCTGGCCCGGGACAACTCTGCCGCCTTCACCCTGGACAAGATGCACGCGATGGTCGACCGCGACGAGCGGCAGATCAAAAGCCTCATTCGATTGATTGAAGACATGCTCGATGTCTCGCGCATTCGCACCGGAAAGTTATCGATCCGGCCCAAGCGCTTTGACCTTTCAACGCTGGTTAGCGAGCTGTTGCATAACTTTTCCCAGCAGATCGACGCCGCCGAAGCGTCGGTCTCGCTCGATGCTACGCAACCGGTGATAGGAAACTGGGACGAGTTTCGAATTGAACAGGTCATTTCCAACCTGCTGACCAACGCCTTGCGCTACGGGGCCAAGAGCCCGATCTCGGTGAAAGTCTACAGTGAAGGTGGCCAAGCGTTGGTGGACGTGCAGGATCGAGGGATTGGCATCAGCGAGGAAAACCAGAATCGGATCTTCCAGCAGTTCGAGCGGGTATCAGCCAGGCACGCCGTCGCCGGGCTGGGCCTGGGATTGTTTATTTCAGAGCAGATTGTGGCCGCCCATGGCGGTACTATTACCGTCCAGAGCAGGATCGGCGAAGGCGCCTTGTTTCGCGTTTGTCTGCCGCTGTAGGAAAACAACCAGATAAACGCAACCTCTGGTCGACCCCACGGTCTATCAGCAGCAATTGACCGAGCAAAGGCTTCCCATGAGCGAAGATGCACAAGATGTAGTACTCGTCGTCGAGGACGATCCCTCGATTCTGATGGTGCTGTCCGCTTATCTGTCGGGCGAGGGTTACCGCGTATTGCAGGCCGAAAACGGCGAGCAGGCTTTCGAAATCCTGGCGAGCAAACCGCACCTGGACATGATGATCACTGACTTCCGCCTGCCAGGAGGAATCTCCGGTGTGCAGATCGCCGAGCCCGCCGTGAAACTGCGACCGGAACTCAAGGTGATCTTCATCAGCGGCTATGCCCAGGAAATCCGTGAGACCGACAGCCCGATTACGCGCAAGGCACCGATCCTGGAAAAACCTTTCGATCTGGATACATTGCAGGAATTGATGCAGGACATGCTTTCTTAAGCCTTCAGGCCCTGATCATCTCCCTGACCTTCGCCGTCAACAGGTCGAAGGTAAACGGCTTGGTGATCATCTGCATGCCCGGATCAAGGAACCCGCCACGCACCGCGGCGTGCTCGGCGTAGCCGGTGATGAACAGCACCTTCAGATCGGGACGCAACTGCCGGCCGATTTCCGCCAGTTGCCGCCCATTCATACCGGGCAAGCCGACATCGCTGATCAGCAGGTCGATGCGCTGGGCCGAATCGAGTATCGGCACCGCGCTATCGCCATCACAAGCCTCGACGTAGGCATAACCCAGATCGCTCAATACCGTGCTGACCAGCACCCGCACCGCCGGATCGTCCTCGACAATCAACACCGTCTCGCCATTATTGGCGAAGGGAGAATGTACGTCGTCTTGCGGATGATCCTGGGGCAGGACTCCACTAAAGCGTGGCAGGAACAGGCTCACCGTCGTGCCTTCGCCCACGACGCTATGGATGGTGACGTGACCTCCCGACTGTTTGCTGAAACCATAGATCATTGATAACCCCAGCCCGGTGCCCTGGCCGATGGGCTTGGTGGTGAAGAAGGGGTCGAAGGCGCGGTTGATGGTGTTTTGCGGCATGCCACAGCCGGTGTCCGTCACGCAGAGCACCACATAGTCACCCGCATCGAGATTGCTCTGGCCTTGGGTGAAATCCTCGTCAAAGTGCTGGTTCGATGTCGAGACCACCAGACTGCCGCCATTGGGCATGGCATCGCGGGCATTGATCACCAGGTTGAGCAGGGCGCTTTCCAGTTGATTGGGGTCGGCTTGGGCCACCCACAGGTGGTCGTCCAGTTGCATGTCCAGACGAATGGTTTCGTTGATGCTGCGTTGCAGCAGTTCATCCATGGAGATCACCAGGGTGTTCATCTCCACGGGTTTCGAATCCAGCGACTGGCGCCGGGAAAACGCCAGCAGTCGGTGGGTCAGGCCCGCCGCGCGGTTGGCCGAAGTCACCCCCAGATCGATCAGGCTGTCCAGGTCTTCGGTTCGCCCCCGGGCCAGGCGTCGACGCAACAACTCCAGGCTGCCAATGATACCGGTCAGCATGTTGTTGAAGTCATGGGCGATGCCGCCGGTGAGCTGGCCGACGGCTTCCATTTTCTGCGACTGGCGCAACGCTTCCTCGTTGTGACGCAGTTGCGCGGTGCGCTCTTGCACCTGCTGTTCAAGGGTTTCGAGGGTGTTCTGCAGGCGCAACTCGCTCTGGCTCAGGTCGATCAACCGATCCCTGGCTTCGTACTGTCGTCGCCGCCCGCGCAGGGCCGTGGTGACCAGGCTGATCAGTGTGACCGGGTGAAATGGCCGTTCGAGGAAGGTCACGTTGCCCAATTGCGGGCCGAAGCGCGATGCCGGGTTCTGTTGCGGGCCGCCATGGTGTGTCATCAACACGATCGGCAGATCCGACCACGCGGGCTGCTGTTCGATCAGGTGGATCAGCGGTTCCAGATCAGCGCCCAACAACGCCTCGCAAGAGATCAGCAGCAGGCCGGCACCCTGTTCCAGTTCAGCGCACAATCCGGGCAGGTCGGGGCTGATCACCCCGTGAAACCCGGCCTCGTTGAGCATCATCAGGGCGATCTGGCCGTCGCGCCCTCGCGGCGCAAGGATGATTGCGCGCTCGGACGTCGCTTGCATGTCCGTCACGGGATTTCGTCCGCGAGCAACGGGTTGCTGGCGCCGAGATACGTGGGTACGCCGCGCAATACGCCCTGAAAGGCTTCCAGAGGCTCGCCGATGGTCATGCCCTGGGCGCTGATGCGGTATTCACGGATGGTCGACTCATGGCTGCCGGTACGTTTCTTGATGATCGAAATGGCCCGGCGCACCTTGCCCAGTGCTTCGAAGTAACGCAGCAGAATGACTGTGTCGGCCAGGTAGGTGATGTCGACCGGCGCCTGCATGTCGCCGACCAGACCGTGCTGGGCAACCGACATGAAGGTCGCGGCGCCCTGGCGATTGAGGTACAGCAGTAGCTCGTGCATGTGCAGCACCAAGGCGTTTTCTTCCGGCATTGCCGCCTGATAGCCGTTGATGCTGTCGATCACCACGGTCTTGATATTGCCTTCGTCCACGCAGCGCCGGACCCGGTGGGAGAATTCGCCGGGGGACAGTTCGGCCGCGTCCACTTGTTCGATCAGCAAATTGCCGCTGTCTTGCAGGGCCTGCAAATCGATGCCGATGTTCTTCATGCGCTCGAACAACAACCCCAACTCTTCATCGAAAATGAATAGCGCGGCTTTTTCGCCCCGGGCCACGGCCGCGGCGGCGAACACCATGGCGATCAGCGATTTGCCGGTCCCCGCCGGGCCGAGAATCAAAGTGCTGGAACCAGTCTCGATACCGCCGCCCAGCAGCGCATCCATTTCCCGGATGCCGCTGGTCAATTGCTGACGCAGGTATTGACCGCGATGTTCAGCGGCCACCAGGCGCGGGAATACATGCACTCCATCGCCCGTGATGGTGAAGTCATGGAAGCCGCCGCGATACTTCTGGCCGCGGTACTTGACCACGCGGATGCGACGTCGCTCGGCGCCATAGTTCGGGGTCAATTCTTCCAGGCGAATCACGCCGTGGGCCACGCTGTGTACGGTTTTGTCCAGGGACTCGGCGGTCAGGTCATCGAGCAGCAACACCGTGGCGTCGTAACGCGCGAAATAATGCTTGATGGCCAGAATCTGCCGACGGTAGCGCAGCGAGCTTTGCGCCAGCAGGCGAATCTCGGAAAGGCTGTCCAGGACAACGCGGGTCGGCTTGACCCGCTCGACCACCTCGAAGATTTGGCGGGTGGCTTCGCCCAGTTCCAGGTCGGAGGAGTAGAGCAGTGTCTGCTGCTGTTCGGCATTGAGCAGGCTTTCCGGTGGCGTCAGTTCGAAGATCTGGACGTTTTCGTCCATCTCCCAGCCATGGGACAAGGCGCCCTGACGCAGTTCGCGTTCGGTTTCAGAGAGCGTGATGTACAAGGAGCGTTCGCCGGCTTGTGCGCCTGCCAACAGGAAGTGCAGCGCAACGGTGGTCTTGCCGGTGCCCGGCTCGCCTTCGAGCAAAAACACGTGTCCGCGGGACAGTCCGCCATCGAGGATATCGTCCAGACCTTCGATACCGGTGGCGGCCTTGTCTCGGTTCAAATCGTTGGATAGAGACAAACAAGCGTCCTCATATGGCCAGGTTCAACGAGGCAGCTGCTGCGAAGTGCCACAACGGGCTGCCTGTTCACTTGACCCTTGGCCAGGACGACGGTTCAACGAAATTTCAGTCGGGGTCAAAGCCCTTGTTGCAATGCCGGATCATCGGGGTTCATCTGTTCGAGTTGGGCCAACAGGATCTGCACGTTTTGCAGCTGTCCGCTTTCCTTCCAGTAGTTGATCAGCAGTACCCGGGCCTTGCGATCGTTCGGATGGCGCTGAACGATTTCCTGCAACTGTTTCTGCGCCGCTTCGAGCTCCTGCTCACTGTGCAATGTGGTGGCCAGGTCATAGCGGTAGTCCCGGTTATTGGGCTCAAGCTCTACGGCCTTGGACAGACCGAGCAGGGCGAATTCGCTTTGCTCGTGATGCAGCAGCCAGAGCCCCAGCGCGTGTTGCAGGTAAGCCGAGTTGGGTTGTGCCTGCAGTTGCCTGGCCAACAGTTGCCGGGCAGCGTCGTTCTGGCCCTGTTTATCCAGCACCTCGATTTGCAGAACCAGCGCCGGCAGGTTGTCCGGCGCCAGGCGCAGGGTGTTGTCCAGCGCCTGTTGCGCTTGCTTGAGCTCGGCGTTGTGTAAGTGCAGGCGGGCCAGTTGGTATTGGTTCTCGGCGCTTTGCGGCGCGCTCTTGAGCACTTGCTCCCAGGCATCGATGGCTTGTTCCAGCGGCCCGAAATACAAACCCAGTTCATCCGGGGACAACCCCAGCAGCGCGTTGATCGCCGCCAGCCGCACGTTTTGTTCGCTGTCATCGAGCAATGGCCCCAGCAACAGACTGCGCTGACCGTTCGGTACCAGGCCGCTGATGCTTTTGATCGCCGCGATACGCACCTCGGGCGACTTGTGCTGCAAGTCGGCATCCGCCAGCTTCAGGGCCACCGAGCTTGGATAGTTGGGCAGCTCGGCATGCAACCAGATACGACGTTTGGGGGACAGGTCCGGACGGGCCAATTGCTGATAGAGCACCCGTGCGGCCCCCGGTTGGCCGGCCCGGGCAGCCGCCAGCGCTTCGCTGTAGCCATGCTGGATGGCTTCGGGAACCACTGGTGTGGTATCGCGCAGGGAAAACCAGACAAGGCCGATGACGAGCAGGGCGAAGAGGCTGATAAACAGAAGGCGGCGGGACTTGGGCATGCAGGAATCCGGAAGCTGGCAAGCTTTTGCAAAGGCGCAAGCTTCGGTCAGGCCGGGCTTTGAGTCAAACCTTGACGCCGTTCTCGCTCGATTCAAACCGTTGAATAGCCCTTCAGCCGACAAACTACGGGCGGCAAGCTGCGTCGACGGCAAAACCTCTCGAGGCACCGCAGCAGTGACTACGCTTGCTGGAGATGTTTTGACGAGTGTTCCCATGCAAGCGTTGTTGCAATACTTCAAGGCGATTTTCAACCCCGGCCCCGGGGTGTTGCTGTTTGCCTTGCGAACCATCGCAGCCGGATTGTTGACCCTGTACCTGGCGTTTTTGTTCGATCTGGACCAGCCCAAGTGGTCGATCATGGCCGTGGTCATCATCAGCCAGCCACTGGCTGGCATGGTGCTGGCCCGCAGTTTTGGCCAAGTGATCGGCACCACGCTGGGGGCGGCCGTGGCGGTGCTGATCATGGCGGTCTTTCCCCAGGCACCGCTGCCGTTCATCGCCACCCTGGCGTTGTGGCTGGCGCTGTGCACAGCCGGTGGCACCTTGTTGCGCTACACCAGCTCCCAGGCGTTTGTCCTTAGCGGCTACACCGCCGTGGTGGTGGCCTTGCTGGCGGTGCCGGATCAGGACGGCATGTTTTTGCTGGCGGTGACCCGCGTCACCGAGACGCTGCTGGCGGTTGCCTGTGTGTGCGTGGTCAGCCTGCTCACCGCCAGGCCTGAAGCCGTGGCCCGGGATTACTTCGCCAAAATCGACCAAATCACCCGGTTGCTGGCCACCCATGCCAGCGCTGTCATCCGCACCGAAGAGAGCGAAGCCGAATTCCAGCAGCGGCAAATGCAGCTGCTGGGCCAGATCAGTGGCCTGGAGGGCGTGCGCCGGCACATGTATTTCGATGCGCCACGGTTACGCAGTGCCAACGGTCTGGTGCAACTGCTGGGCAACCAATTGGTGCTGTTGACCGCGCGGCTGACCGCCTTGCGCCACCAGCGGCTGTTGTTGACCGAACGCTGGGAAGGCGAGTTGCCTGAAGAGATTCAACGGCTGCGTGCCGAAGAGCTGGCATTTCTCGATGAACTGGCGCGGGAGGGGCGTTCGCTGTCCAGTGAAAAGCGCCATCATTTCACATCGCTGCAACAACGCTTTGATGAGCTGGCCTACAGGGCCGAACAATTGACCGAGCCGCTGCCGGCCACCTTGCGTTCGCTGGCGTGGTCGCTGCGCTGGGAGCAGGCGCGCCTGTTGCAGCAGCTTGAGCAGATTCTGGAGCTGAGCGATGCCATCCAGAGCGGGCGCCCCGCCAGCAGCGTGTTTCGCGGGCGGGAAAATCCGCTGCATCTGGACTTCACCCTGGCGACGATGAATGCCGTCCGTGCCTTTTGCGCGCTGTTGATCGCCGGCCTGATCTGGATCGAAACCGGCTGGGACGGTGCGCGAGCCGGGATGGTGCTGGTGGGCATCCTTTGCTCGCTGATGTCGACGTTTCCCCGACCGCTACTGGCTGTTCAAAGCTATGCCAGGGGATTCGGGCTGGCACTGGTGGCCTCGGCGCTCCTTCAGTTCATGTTTGTGCCGATGATCAGCAATTTCGAGATGCTCGCCTTGCTGCTGGCGCCCTTGCTCTACGCCGTAGCGGTGGGGCTGGCCAGTCCACCCACCACAGGTACCGGGATTGGCCTGGGGCTCACGACGTTTTTGTTGCTTGGCCCGTTGAACGTGGGGATTGGTCAAAACACCGCGAGCCAGTGGTTCGAGTTTGCCGGGGCCTATACCTGTGCGACCGTGCTGGCTTTGAGTGTCTATGCGCTGATCTTTCCGTTCAGGCCGGATTTTCGCATGCGCCGGCTCTACAAAGAGAACTGCGAGCAGGTGTACGCCTTGCTGAAAACCTCGGCGAGCGATGAACAGCAGTTTGCGTTCGAGAGCCGTATGGTTGACCGCCTGACCATGATGTTGGGGCTACTGCCGGCGACCCGGGAGCCACAATCGCGCGAGCTGTTTCAAGTCAGCGTGGCCTGCATGGCATTGGGTATCGCCTTGAATCAGCTGCGGCAGCAAGGGCAGAACAACGCACTGCTGAGTCCGGATCTGCAACGTCGCCTGTTTTCGACAGTCCGGAATACGGGCAGGCTGGTTGCCGGTCGGCCTGGGGTCGAAGTGGTGCAGGTGCTTGATAGCCTCCACACCTTGGGCGACGACCTGGATGCCCTGCACACCGATGTTCACGAGCACCTGTGGTCGCTGTTCCGCATGCGTGTGGCACTGCTGATCGTGGTGTCGTTCGTGGAACGCTATCGCGGCCACTTTCAACCCTCAGGCCTTGAAGGAGACCCTGTCCTTGCCCATTGATCTGGAAGTGGGTGGCGCCTATCTGCCCCCGATTGCCCAGGCGCTGCTGCTGGGCTTACCGATTTTCCTGTTGCTGGACTGGACATTGCGGCGCCTTGGCGTGCTGCAGTTTGTCTGGCACGAGGCGTTGTTCGAAGGCGCGTTGTACGCCTGCGTCTGCGCCACGTTGATTCTGGTCATGGGAGCCTGAAGCCTTGAAGAACATCCTTTCCCGACTCACGACGGTAGCGGTGGTATTGCTGGCCTTCATCCTGGGCTGGTTCGCCTGGGAGCATTACACCCGCGCACCCTGGACCCGGGATGCCCGGGTGCGTGCCGATGTGGTGACTTTGTCCGCTGACGTTTCGGGGCGAATCGTCAGCCTGGCCGTGCAGGACAACCAACATGTGAACAAGGGCCAGGCGCTGCTGGAGATCGATCCGGCGCGTTACACCCTGGCAGTGGAGCATGCCAAGCGCGCGGTGGAGGTGGCGAAAGCCTCGCTCGGGCAGGCCCAGGCGGCGATTATCTCCAGCGAAGCATTGCTCAAACAACGTCAGAGCGAGGAGCAGCGTCGGCGCACGCTCAAGGATCGTTCAGCGATTTCCGGTGAAGAGTGGGAGAAAGCCAGCACCGACGTATCGGTGGCCCAGGCCGACTTGATGCGTAATCAGGCCAGCCTGGTGTTGGCCCAGGCCAACGTGCAACTGGCCATCGCGGCATTGACCCAGTCCGAGCTCGACTTGCAGCGTACCCATGTCGTCTCCCCGGTGACCGGTTATGTCACCAATCTGCTGACCCGGGAGGGTGATTACGCCTCGGCTGGCGGCCCATTGTTGGCGCTGGTGGACAGCGAGTCGTTCTATGTCAGCGGTTACTTCGAAGAAACGAAGTTGCCGCGGATCGGAGAGGGCGACCGGGTCAAGATCGAGTTGATGAGTGGCGAAACGTTCGGCGGCAAAGTGCAGAGTATTGCCTTCGCCATTGCCGACCGGGAAAACCTGCCGGGCGGCCGTCTGCTGGCCAGCATCAACCCCAGCTACACCTGGATCAAACTGGCGCAACGGGTGCCGGTGCGGATCGAGATCGATGCCGACTATGCCGGTAAAGACAACCTGCGGGCGGGGACCACGGCTACCGTGACCGTCCAGGAAACCCGCAAATCCAAAGACCAGCACTAACCCCCCCTGGGGGGGGGGGGGGGGGGGGGGGGGGGGGGGGGGGGGGGGGAGGGGGGGGGGGGGGGGGGGGGGTGGGGGGGGGGGGGGGTGGTGTATATGG
>NZ_JBYTDD010000034.1:58286-88921 GCF_058791055.1 Pseudomonas sp. EU05-FHT14B02
TCAGGGGCATCCGCGAAATAGAGGAGGATCAGTCAACCCCCCTGGTGAAGCGGGCTTGCTCGCGATAGCGGTGGATCAGTCAACATCATTGGTGAAGGTGCTTGCGTCATCGCGAGCAAGCTCGCTCCCACAGGGGGTGTGTACTGCCTTTTTCAGGGCAAAAAAAGCCCCGCGACCGAATGAGACGCAGGGCAAGGAAATTGGTTGGTTGCGGCCAACCAAAGGAGCGCTTTAAAAACCGTACTACTTGCTCGCGACCGTCTCCGGCTGCCAGCCGCCACCGAGGGCCTTGTAGATCGCGACGATGCCGCGATACAGATCAACCTCGGCCTGGGCCTGGGTGTCTTCCGCCGCCAGGCGTTCACGCTGGGCGTCGAGCAGTACGAGGAAATCGGACGTGCCTTCGCGGTAGCGGATTTGCGCCAGGTCGGCAGCCGAGCGGCTGGACTCGCTCTGGCGAATCAGCGAGATCAGGCGCTGTTGGCGTTTGCCATAGTCGCTGAAAGCGTTTTCCGATTCTTCCAGGGCCAGCAACACTTGCTGCTCGTAAGTCGCCAGGGCGCCTTCGGCATCGGCGTCGGCGCCACGTATGCGGGCTTTTACGCTGCCCAGGTCAAACGCGGCCCAGGTGATGCTCGGGCCCAGCGCCCAGGCGTTGGCCGCCGAAGAACCGATCTGCGAACCACGTCCGGCAGTCCAGCCGAGGAAGCCGCTGAGGCTGACCCGCGGGAACAGATCCGCCTTGGCCACGCCGATACGCGCGGTGGCCGAGGCCAGTTGGCGTTCGGCACTGCGAATGTCCGGACGGCGTTGCAGCAGTTCACCCGGATCGCCGATCGGCAGGGCCTTGGCAATCGCCGGCAGGTCTTTGGGGCTCAGGTCCACGGTCAGCTTGTCCGGACGCTCACCCAGCAGGGTGGCGATACGGTTTTTCTGCCGAACCTGTTCAGCCTGCAATTGCGGCACGCTGGCTTCGACCGACGCCAGTCGCGCATCGGCGCGTTCCACATCGAGCTGGTCGCCGACGCCGGCATCACGCAGGCTGATGGTGATCTTGCGCGACTCTTGCTGGTTCTCCAGGTTGGCCAGGGCGATTTTCTCCCGCAACTGCGCGCCGCGCAGTTGCCCGTAGGAGTCCACCAGTTCGGCAATCATGGTGACTTGCAGTTGGTACAGATCTGCCTCGAATGCCTGTTGCTCGGCGTTGGCCGACTCCAGGTTGCGCTGGATGCGACCGAACAAGTCGATTTCCCAGGCCATGTCCAGGCCCAGGTCATAGCGTTCGCTGTTGACCCGGTCGGTGGTCTGGCCCGGAATCTGGCCTTTGCCCAGGTCACTGCTGACGCGGCTGGTGATGGTCGGCATGGCGTCGTTGCTGACATCATCGCGGATCGCCCGCGCCGCTTTCCAGCGGGCGAAGGCGACGCGCAGTTCACGGTTGCCTTGCAGGGATTTCGTCACCAGCTGGTTGAGGGTCGGGTCTTCGAACTGTTGCCACCAGATGCCTTCGAAACGCGAACGGTCAAAGTTCTTCTGGCCGGCGGCGCCGTCGGTGGCGGCCGTGATGTTGGCCGCCTCGGTGGTTGGCGTCTTGTAGTCCGGGCCCACGGCACAGGCACTCAGGGCCAGTACCAGCAGGCTCGGCAGGAAGGCTTTCAAACTCATCAGTGCGACTCCAGCTTCAGGGTGGCCTTGGCCGCTTTGCGTGCCTGGCCGCGCTCGACAAAGTTACGGATCAGTACGTAGAACACTGGCGTCAGCAACAGACCGAAGAAGGTCACCCCAAGCATCCCGGAGAACACCGCGACACCCATGGCGTGGCGCATTTCGGAACCGGCGCCGCTGGAGAACACCAGGGGCACCACACCCATGATGAACGCGAAGGAGGTCATCAGGATCGGCCGCAGACGCAGACGGCACGCTTCCAGGACTGCAGCCAGCGGGCTCAAGCCTTCCTCCTGTTTGTCCTTGGCGAACTCGACGATCAGGATCGCGTTCTTGCAGGCAAGCCCCACCAATACGATCAAACCGATCTGGGTAAAGATGTTGTTGTCACCGCCGGAGGCGATCACACCGGTGATGGCCGACAGCAGGGTCATCGGTACGATCAGGATCACCGCCAGTGGCAGGCTCCAGCTTTCGTATTGAGCCGCCAGTACCAGGAACGCCAGCAGTACGCAGAGCGGGAACACGAACAGTGCGGTGTTACCGGACAGGATCTGCTGGTAGGTCAGGTCGGTCCATTCGTAGGTCATGCCGTTGGGCAGTTCCTCCTTGAGCAGTTTCTCGATGGCTTTTTCCGCCTGGCCGGAGCTGTAGCCGGGGGCTGCCGCACCGTTGATTTCAGCGGTGATGAAGCCGTTGTAGTGCATCACGCGGTCCGGGCCCGAGGTGTCGCTGACCTTGATGAAGGTCGCCAGCGGGATCATCTCGCCCTTGTTGTTACGCACTTTCAGCTGGCCGATCTGGTCGGATTCGAGGCGGAACTGTTGTTCGGCCTGAACGTTGACCTGATAGGTGCGACCAAAGCGGTTGAAGTCGTTGGCATACAGCGAACCCAGATAGATCTGCAGGGTGTCGAAGATGTCGCTGACGGCCACGCCGTGGGTCTTGGCTTTTTCCCGGTCGATGGCGGCATCGACCTGGGGCACGTTCACGGTGTAGCTGGTGAACAGGCCGGCCAGTTCCGGCACGTTGTGGCTCTTGTTGATGATGTTCATGGTTTCCTTGTACAGCTCTTCGTAACCCAGGTTGCCCCGGTCTTCGATCTGCAGGCGGAAACCACCGATGGTGCCCAGGCCTTGTACCGGCGGCGGCGGGAAGATCGCCATGTAGGCTTCCTGGATATTCGCGTACTGGCCGTTCAAGGCACCGGCAATCGCACCGGCGGACATGCTCGGGTCTTTACGCTCGTCGAACGGTTTGAGGGTCACGAACACGATGCCTGCGTTCGGACTGTTGGTGAAACCGTTGATCGACAGGCCCGGGAAGGCCACGGCGCTTTCCACACCGGGCTGTTTCAGCGCCAGCTCGGACATGCGCTTGATCACATCTTCGGTACGGTCCAGGCTCGAGGCATCCGGCAGTTGCGCGAAGGCCACCAGGTATTGCTTGTCCTGGCCGGGGACGAAACCGGTCGGGGTGCTGGAGAAACCGAAGAAGGTCAGGACCATCAGGCCGGCGTACAGCAGCAGGGCGATACCGCTTGAGCGGATCACGCGGGCAACGGTGCCGACATAACCATGGCTGGCCTTTTCAAAGAAGCGGTTGAACGGACGGAACAACCAGCCACCGAAAATCTTGTCCAGCACCTTGGAGAAACGGTCCTTCGGCGCGTCATGGCCCTTGAGCAATACCGCGGCCAGCGCTGGCGACAGGGTCAGGGAGTTGAAGGCCGAGATCACCGTGGAAATCGCGATGGTCAGGGCGAACTGTTTGTAGAACTGGCCGGTGAGGCCGGAAATGAACGCCGCCGGAACGAATACCGCACACAGCACCAGCGCCGTGGCGATGATCGGGCCGGTTACCTCGCCCATGGCTTTTTTGGTCGCTTCAACCGGGGTCAACCCGAGCTCGATATTCCGCTCGACGTTCTCCACCACCACGATGGCGTCGTCCACCACGATACCGATCGCCAATACCAGGCCGAACAGCGACAGGGCGTTGAGTGAGAAGCCAAACAGATGCATCACGGCAAAGGTACCGATCAGCGATACCGGCACAGCGACCAGCGGAATGATCGAGGCGCGCCAGGTTTGCAGGAACAGGATCACCACGAGTACCACGAGGATCAACGCTTCGAAGAGGGTGTGAACCACCGCCTCGATGGAGCCGCGCACGAAGATCGTCGGGTCATAGACGATGCTGAAGTCCATGCCTTCGGGGAAGCTCTTCTTCAGTTCGGCCATTTTCGACCGCACTTCGTTGGAGATTTCGATGGCGTTGGAACCCGGACGCTGGAAGATCGGGATCGCCACCGCCGGCTGGTTGTTCAGCAACGAACGCAGGGCGTACTGGCTGGAGCCCAGCTCGACGCGAGCGATGTCTTTGAGGCGAGTGATTTCACCGTTGTCGCCAGAGCGAATGATGATGTTCTCGAACTCTTCTTCGGAAACCAGACGGCCCTGGGTGTTGACCGACAACTGGAAGGCCGTGGCATTCGGTGCAGGAGGTGCACCCAAGGCACCGGCCGCCACTTGACGGTTCTGCTCACGAATCGCCGTGACCACATCAGTGGCGGTCAGGTTGCGCGAAGCGGTCTTGTTCGGGTCGAGCCACACACGCAGGGAGTAATCGCCCATGCCAAACAACTGCACATCACCGACACCACCCAGACGCGCAAGCTCATCCTTGATGTTGAGCAAGGCGTAGTTGGACAGGTAGAGCATGTCGTAGCGTTTGTCCGGTGAGGTCAAGTGCACAACCATGGTCAGGTCGGGCGAAGCCTTGTCCACGGTGATACCGATGCGCGTCACTTCCTCGGGAAGTTTTGGTTCGGTCCGCGTCACACGGTTCTGCACCTGCACCTGTGCGTTGTCCAGGTCAGTGCCCAACGCAAAGGTGATGGTCAGGGTGATCTTGCCGTCAGCGGTGGACTGCGAGGACATGTACAGCATGTTCTCGACACCAGTGATGGCTTGCTCCAGTGGAGCAGCCACGGTTTCACCGATGACTTTTGGGTTGGCACCCGGGAAGTTGGCACGAACCACAACGGTCGGCGGTACCACTTCCGGGTATTCGCTGATCGGCAGCTGGAACAGCGAGATGGCGCCGGCGATCAGGATCAGCAGCGAAAGCACCGCTGCAAAGATCGGCCGTGAAATGAAGAATTGGGAAAAATTCATCGTAAAAATCCCTTAACCGCGTGGGGTCGTGGCAGCCAGTTTCACAGCCGTGCCCGGCGCAACCCTGGCAGGCGCGACTTGGGGCAGGTTGCTGGCTTCCAGCGCTTGGCGTTGTTGTGCGAGTGCCGCGAGGGTTTGTTCGCTGGCCATCGGAATCACTTCAGGGGTGACCGGTGAGCCAGGGCGTACCCGTTGCAGGCCCTTGACGATGATGGTGTCGTCCTTGTTCAGGCCATTGCGCACAATGCGCAGGCCTTCGATCTTCGGACCCAGCTCCACCGCGCGGTAGGCGGTCTTGTTGTCGGCATCCATCACCAGCACGAACTTCTTGCCCAGGTCGGTGCCGACCGCTTCGTCATTGATCAGCATGGCGCTGTATGTTCCGCTGCCCACCAGTTTCAGGCGTGCATACAGGCCCGGGGTGTAGCTGCCATCGCTGTTGTCGAACACGGCGCGCCCACGAATGGTGCCGGTCTTCGGGTTGACCTGGTTGTCGACGAAGTTCATCACGCCCTGGTGCGGGTTGCCGTCCTCGTTGGACAGGCCCATGTAGACCGGGGTGGTGGCGCCGCGCTTGCCCTGGCGAGCGAGCTCGGTGTACTTGAGGAACACACGCTCGTCCGCGTCGAAGTAGGCGTACACCTTGTCAGTAGAGACCACACTGGTCAGCGGGGTGGTGTCGGCAGTCACCAGGTTGCCGGCGGTGATTTCCGCACGGCTGACGCGGCCGCTGATGGGAGCCGTCACACGAGTAAAGCTCAGGTTCAGCCTGGCCAGATCCAACTGCGCTTGCAGGGCGCCGACCGCGGCGCGGGCTTCCTGGGCGGCGCTGGTCCGCGAGTCGGCCAGTTCAGCGGAAATCGCGTTGCTGGCGCGCAGGCGCTCACCGCGCTGGGCTTCGTTTTCGCTGCGGGTGGCATTGGCGCGCGATTGTGCAACCAGTGCTTCGAGGCGGCGGACCTCAGCCTGGAACGGACGCGGGTCGATCTGGAACAGCAGGTCCCCTTTCTTGACCAGAGCGCCTTCGGTGAACGCCACTTCATCGATCTGGCCGGAGACCCGTGGACGAATCTCGACGGTTTCCGGCGCTTCGAGACGGCCGGTGAACTCGTCCCATTCGTTGACAGGCTGCTCCAGCACCTTGGCCACGCTGACCTTGGCCGCTGGCATGCTGGCGGCGGTTTCCGGGGCCTTGCCGCAAGCGCTGATCACCACTACGGCCAACAAAGCCAACGGGAAGCGCAAATGTTTGAGTGACTGTTCCATGGATGCATCCGCCAATGTGTTGAGATTGGCGAATGATGCGCGGCGAGTTTGTATCTCACGAATCGAATGGGGCGAAGGTAACTATCATCCGGAATGATATAAGACCCAAGCCAGCCCTCTAGCCTGCGCCTCGTGTTCGGTCGTCATCAACTGGATTGATGACAATTGTGTGTTGCATTGGATGCAATAGTCAGTTGGTTTAACGGGCCCCAACTGCCTGCGCTGTGCCAATTTCGTCACCGCCAATGCCCAAACCCATCAAGCCATAACGCCTCGGATAGACCACTCTGACCGGTCTGTCCAAGGAGATGACTATGATCCGACTGACCCTTATCGAAGCCCGTGAGTTGGCCGAATCGATCTTGTTGCACAACGGTTTTAATCTGGCCCATGCACAAGCGGTGGCGACGACGGTGATTGCTGGCGAACGTGATGGCTGTGCCTCCCACGGTTTGTACCGGATTCTGGGGTGTGTGAATTCCCTGCGGGCCGGCAAGGTGTCAGCCGATGTCGAGCCACAGGTGATCGACCAGGCGCCGTCGATTGTGCGGGTGGATGCAGGCGGTGGGTTTTCGCAGTTGGCGTTTCAGGCGGGGTTGCCGTTGCTGGCGCAGAAAACCCGGGCCAACGGCATTGCGGCGTTGGCAATCAACCGCTGTGTGCATTTCTCGGCGCTGTGGGTGGAGATCGAGCAGCTGACGGCTGCCGGTCTGGTGGCACTGGCGTGTAATCCGAGCCACGCCTGGGTGGCGCCGGCTGGAGGACGACTGCCGGTGTTCGGCACCAATCCCATTGCCTTCGGTTGGCCGCGTGCGGGGCAAGATCCGTTTGTGTTCGACTTCGCCACCAGCGCGATTGCCCGTGGTGATATCGAACTGTACCGGCGTGCCGGCAAGGCGATTCCCGAAGGTTGGGGCGTCGACGCCCAAGGACAGCCGAGCACCGACGCCAACGTGGTGCTCGACAGCGGCGCGATGCTGACGTTCGGCGGGCACAAGGGTTCGGCGCTGGCGGCGATGGTGGAGTTGATCGCCGGGCCGCTGATTGGTGACCTGACCAGTGCCGAGTCGTTGGCTTACGACGGAGGCAGCAAGTCGTCGCCGTACCATGGCGAGTTGATCATCGCCCTGGACCCTCGGCGCTTTCTGGGGGACGCCACTGAAGAACATTTGGCCCGGGCCGAAACGTTGTTCCAGGGCATTGAAGGGCAGGGCGCACGCTTACCGTCGCAACGACGTTACGCGGCGCGGGTACGCAGCCTGGTGGAGGGCGTGCAAATTCCCGAGGCGCTGTACAACGACCTCAAGGCCTTGCTCGCCTGATTGCATCAACGTGCCCGCTCCCCCATTTGAATGGTGGTGAGCACCTGTTTTGCGTAGGAGCTGCCGAAGGCCGCGATCTTTTGATGTTGATTTTCAAGATCAACAGATCGCGGCCTGCGGCAGTTCCTACAGGTACTTGTGTGGTTTTCTAGATTGAGTCGCGTTGGCTGCTGCCATCCACCAGCCGTGCAATCCCCAGCGGGTTGGCGTTTTTCAAGGCGTCGGGTAGCAAGGCGTCCGGGCAGTTCTGGTAGCACACCGGACGCAGGAATCGCTCGATGGCCAGGCTGCCAACCGACGTGCCACGGGCGTCGGAGGTTGCAGGGTAAGGCCCGCCATGGACCATGGCATCGCAAACTTCGACCCCGGTGGGGTAACCGTTGAACAGTACCCGGCCGACTTTTTGTTCCAGCAGTACCAGCAGGTCCGCATGGGTCTGAAGATCCGACGCTTCGCCAATCAATGTCGCAGTAAGTTGCCCGTGCAAGCTGTTTAACGCCTGCCGCAGTTCAACCTTGTCCGCCACTTCAACGACAATGGTGGTCGGCCCGAACACTTCTTCCTGTAGCAGCGGATCCCCATTGAGCAGCAGGCTGACGTCGGCCTTGAACAGTTGCGGCCGCGCCTGATTGCCCTGCTGGTCGTGGCCCGCGAGGTGCGTCACACCCGGATGCTCGAGCAAGGCCCGCACGCCTTTTTCATAGCTGCCGAGGGTGCCGGCATTGAGCATGGTTTGCGCCGGTTGTTCGGCCATCAGGTTGCTTAGTCGCGCAGTGAACGCCGTCCATTCAGGGGCGCGAATACCAATGACCAACCCCGGATTGGTGCAGAACTGCCCGCAACCCTGAACCACCGATGCCACCAGTTCACCAGCGATTTTCTCGCCGCGCGCACGCAAGGCTTCGGGCAATACCAACACTGGATTGATGCTGCTCATCTCGGCGAACACCGGGATGGGTTGTTGCCGTGCGGCGGCCATGTCGCAAAGGGCACGGCCACCTTTGAGCGAGCCGGTGAAACCGACGGCCTGAATCGCCGGATGCTTGACCAGCGCTTCACCGACACCAGCGCCGTAGATCATGTTGAACACACCCTTGGGCATGTCGGTCTGCTCGGCGGCGCGCAGGATCGCATTGGCCACGCATTCGGCGGTTGCCATGTGCCCGCTGTGGGCCTTGAACACCACCGGGCAACCGGCGGCCAGGGCCGCTGCGGTATCGCCGCCAGCAGTCGAAAAGGCCAACGGAAAATTGCTGGCGCCGAACACTGCCACCGGGCCGACGCCGATCCGGTACTGGCGCAGGTCAACCCGTGGCAGCGGCTGACGCTCCGGCAGGGCACGGTCGATGCGTGCGCTGTAGAAGTCGCCCCGACGCAGGACCTGAGCAAACAGACGCATCTGGCCGCTGGTGCGGCCGCGCTCGCCCTGAATCCGGGCGCTGGGCAGGGCGGTCTCACGGGTTACCAGGGCAACGAACTCGTCATCCAGGGCATCCAGTTGCGCGGCGATAGCTTCAAGGAATTGCGCCCGGCGCGTCGCCGGCAAATTACGAAAGGCTGGATAGGCGGCCGCAGCGGCCTGGACGGCCGTGTCGACTTCTTGTGCGGTGGCTTGCACGAAAGAGTAGGGCAGCGCTTCGCCGGTGCTGGCGTCATGGCTGTTCAGGATGATGCCGCCGACGGCGCTGCGCGCTCCACCGATGTAGTTGTGGCCAAGGATTTCGAGCATTGAAAATCTCCGGTCTGAAAAGGTTAAGGGCAAAAGATCGTAGCCTGCGATCTTTCAGGGCCATCAAGCCAAAGAGTCACCCCGGCGCGGGGTGGCTGGCACGGCTGCGTCCACGCCAGCAACTCGCGCCGCCGACTCGGCATCCACCTGGCGCAATGACTTGCCACGGGTTTCGCGGGTCAGGCCGACAGCCACCAAGGAAATCAGCGCTGCGCCCACCAGATACCAGGCGATCGGAGTCGAGCTGTGGTACTTGTTGAGCAAGGTGATGGCGATCAGCGGTGCCAGGGAACCTGCGAAGATCGGCGCCACTTGGTAGCACAGGGACAGAGCGGTGTAGCGTACGTGGGTCGGGAACAGTTCAGCCATCAGCGCCGAGTAAGGCGCATAAGTCATCGACTCGATGGCCAGGCCCAAGGTGATGGCAGCCATGATCAGCCAGTTGTTGCCGGTGTCCATCATCGGAAAGCCGATGAAACCCCAGAACGCTGTGAGCACCGCTCCGGTCAGGTACACCGGCTTGCGCCCGACGATGTCCGACAGATAGCCCATCAGCGGGATCAGGAAAAAGTGCACCAGGTGCGCGCCGAACATCAGCAGCAGAATTTGCGAAGTGTCCTTGTGCACCACCAGTTTCAGATAGGTAATCGAGAACGTCACCACGGTGTAGTAGAGGATGTTCTCGGCAAAGCGTGCGCCGATTCCCACCAGCACCGAACGCCAGTGATGACGCAGCACTTCCACTACACCGAGCTGTTGCTGTTTGGTCTGTGCCTGACGGGCCTGGGCTTCCTTGAAGATCGGCGCATCATCGACGCTGGTGCGAATCCAGTAACCGATCAACACCACTACCGCCGAGAACCAGAACGCCACGCGCCAGCCCCAGGCAAGGAACTGTTGCTCTGACAGGTTCGATGACAACAGCAGCAGGGCGACCGTGGCCACTAGGTTGCCGGCCGGCACCCCGGCTTGCGGCCAACTGGCCCAGAAGCCCCGACGATTGTCTGGGCAGTGTTCGGACACCAGCAGAATCGCGCCGCCCCATTCGCCACCGAAAGCGAAGCCCTGGATCAACCGCAACAGCACCAGTAGCACCGGCGCTGCGTAACCGATCTGGTCGAAGCCAGGCAGGCAACCCATCAGGAAGGTGGTGATGCCGACCACTACCAGGCTCAGTTGCAGCAGGCGTTTGCGGCCGAATTTGTCACCGTAGTGACCGAATACCAAACCACCCAACGGCCGGGCGAGAAAGCCGACCGCGTACAAGGCGAAGGCGGCGATGATGCCGTCGATGGGGCTGTCGGTCTGGCGGAAGAACAGCTGGCCGAAAACTAATGCCGAGGCGGTGCCGTAGAGAAAGAATTCATACCATTCGGCGACGGTGCCAGCCATGGCGGCGGCCACTACGCGTTTGAGTCCAGAGGGTGAGGTTGCGCTTTGCGTGTGTTGAGGATTCGACATGCTGACGTACCTTGTTAAGGCGCAAAAAAAGCGGGCAGCCGGGCCGGGCCGGTAAAGGCCCGCCCGGCAATCACTCAGAGACCGACGTCCGGCAGTTCCGGGCGGTTGGCCAACGCCTTGGCCATGATCTGCTCGACGAATACGCGGTCGGCTTCCGGCAGGGCCAGGCGTGGCGGGCGGGTCAAGGCGCTGCCGCGACCGGCGATGGCTTCACACAGCTTGATGCACTGCACCAGGTCGGCACGGGCATCGAGGTGCAGGATCGGCATCAGCCATTCGTAGATCGGCATGGCTTCGGCGAAACGACCGGCCTTGGCCAGGCGGAAGATGGTTTCGCCTTCTTTCGGGAACACGTTGGACATGCCTGAGACCCAACCTTCGGCACCCACGGCGATGCTTTCCAGCACCACGTCGTCGAGACCGGCGAACAGCACGAAACGGTCACCGACTTCGTTGCGCACGTCGATGAAGCGGCGGGTGTCGCCGGAAGAATCCTTGAAGCACACCACGTTGTCGCAGTCGGCCAGGGAAATCAGGATGTCCGGAGTGACGTCGTTTTTATAGATCGGCGGGTTGTTGTAGACCATCAGCGGCACGTCGGCGTTTTTCGCCACGTAGCGGTAATGCTCGGCGGTCTCGAACGGCTTGGAACCGTAGACCAGCGCCGGCATCAGCATTACGCCATCGACGCCGACCCGGCGTACGGCATTGGCGACCTTGGCCGCTTGTATGCTGGTGAACTCGGCCACGCCGCAAATCACCGGTACGCGACCACGGGAGGCGTCGACAGCCACTTCGGTCACGGCGATTTTTTCTTCGGCGGTCAGCGAGGTGTTCTCTCCCACCGAACCGCATACCACCAAGCCTGACACGCCATCGCGAATCACATTGGAAATCACCTGGTGTGTCTTATCCAGGTTGATCGTGAAGTCATCGTTGAATTGAGTGGTCACTGCAGGGAAGACGCCACTCCAGTTAATACGCTTGCTCATTGTTGCCTCCGGTTCGTTAATCGTATTTCGTATACGATATGTAAAATGACAAATTTCGGCTAGCACTTTTTTCAGTTTTCGGGGGTTATTGATGCGCCGTTGGTCCGGTGTTCAGGCATGCCGCGATCAGGCGCCGGGCCAGGTATCGGACAGGCGATAGCCTTGTGGCCACGGATCGCTTGGGTCGAGCAGCAATTGGTGGGTGCCGGTGATCCAGGCCCGACCGGAAATGCACGGGTAAATCGCGGCGCGGCCGGCGACTTCGGTCAGCGAATCAATGCGGCAGTGGAACTCAGAGCCGATAATCGAGCGGCCGACAAAGCGTTCGCCAACCTGCATCAAGCCTTTGGCCTGCAACACCGCCATGCGCGCCGAGCAACCAGTGCCGGTGGGGGAGCGGTCGATCTTGCCAGGTTGAATCACCACCGCATTGGCGCCGGTGGCGATGCCGTTCTCATGGACGATGGGCGCGGCGATCTGGCAGAAGGAAATGTGCGACCACTCGGGATTAAGCGGATGGACGAAGCCCAGTTGTTCATTGGCGGCGCGGGTGATTTTCAGACCGACCTCCACCAGATCGGCGGCTTCATCCGGGCTGATGGAAAAACCCAGGCCTTTGGCGTCGGCGATCACGAAACTGTCGCCACCGTACGCGGTATCGACTTTGAGTGAGCCGATGCCTTCGACTTCAATCCATGCATCCAGTCGATCAGCGAAGGACGGCACGTTTTTCACTTCCACCCGTTGCACCTTGCCATCCCTGCAGTCGGCCACGGCTTCGATCAGGCCGCCGGGCGCTTCCAGCACCAGACGGGTTTGCGGCTCGGTCATGGGCAGGATGCCGCTGTCGAGCAATACGGTGGCGACGCACAACGAGTTGGAGCCGGACATCGGCGGGGTGTCCGCCGGTTCCATGATGATCCAGGCCATCTGCGCCCGTGGGTCTTTGGCCGGGACCAGCAGGTTGACGTGGCGGAACACGCCGCCGCGGGGTTCGTTGAGGACGAAGTTGCGCAGGGTTTCGTCCCGGGCGATCCAGCGCGACTGTTCCCACACGGTGGCGCCGGGCGGTGGGGCTACACCGCCCACGATCACGTCGCCGACTTCGCCTTCGGCGTGGCAGCTGACGACATGAATGACTTTTGATGAACGCATGGTTTGCTCCTTGTTTCGCCTGTGAAGGCCTCAGTCGCTATTTCACTGATTTCAGAAACTCTGCAGTTTCCGCACGCACCGGATTGCCAATCACCTGATCCGGCGAACCAATTTCATGCACCAGGCCATTGCGGAAGAACGCCACACGGTCGGACACGTCCCGAGCAAAGCGGATTTCGTGGGTCACCAACACCATGGTCATGCCGTCTTCGGCGAGCATGCGCATGGTGTCCAGCACTTCACCGACCAACTGCGGGTCGAGGGCCGAGGTGGCTTCGTCAAACAGCATGTAGTCTGGTGACATGGCCAAGGCGCGGGCGATGGCCATGCGTTGTTGCTGTCCACCGGACAGCTTGCCAGGGAAGGTCTTGAGCTTGTCGCCCAGACCGACGTGGGTCAGTTGCTTCACTGCCAGCTCTTCAGCTTCAACCTTGCTTTTGCCCAGCACTTTGCGCGGTGCAAGCATGACGTTTTCCAGCACCGTCAGGTGCGGGAAGGCATTCCATTGCTGGAACACGATGCCGATTTTCTGCCGCAGGCGATTGAGGTCGGTGGCGCTGTGATGGACCTCGACGCCGTCAACGCGGATGTTGCCTTTCTGGATCGGTTCCAGGCCGTTGATGCACATCAGCAAGGTCGATTTACCGGAGCCGGAGCCGCCGATGATCGACACCACTTCGCCCTTGTTCACCGTCAGGTTGACGCCCTTGACCACTTCGAGGTTGCCGAAGGATTTATGTACGTTGTCGATCTCAATCATTTTCTTGCCACCTTCTTTCCAGACGAGCGCCCAGGCGTGCGACCACCAGGCTCATGACGTAGTAGATAAGGCCCGCGATGCACAGCACCAGCAACGGTTCCTGGATGCGGGTGACGATGGTTTGCGAGGCGCGCAGCAGTTCGACGATGCCGATCCACATCACCAGTGCGGTGTCTTTCATTACACCGAGCACCAGGTTCAGCCAGCCGGGGAACGCTACCCGGGTGGCCATCGGCAGGACGATCCAGCGCAAGTCCTGCAAGAAGCTCAGCCCCAGCGAACGGCTGGCCCGGCGCACGGTGAACGGCACCGCCAGCACGCCGGCACGCACGATCTCGGTGAAGTACGCCGCAGCGTAAACCCCCAACACAATGCAGCCGATGCTAAAGGCGCTGATGTTCAAGCCGATGATGCTTTTGAGTGAGTTAAACAGTACGAACTGGATCAGCAATGGCACGCTGCGAAACACGTCCAGCACCCAGGCCAACGGCTGGCTGGCCCGTGGCAACAAGGCCCGCAGCAGGCCGAAGAACAACCCGGCCAAGGAGCCAAGAATGATCGACCAGAACGTCAGTTGCATCGTGACCCACGCACCGTTGAGCAGGAACATCAGGTCATTCGAGGAAAAGTCGGTGGAAAACATGGAGAGCTCCTCAGTAACGGAACAACCGCCAGGCCATCAGCCGGGCTGCCGCGACGATCGCCTTGGCAATCAAGTAATACAGCACCGCTGCGATGGCGAAATACTCGAAGGTGCGGAAGGTTTTGACGTTGTATTCCTGGGTCACACCTGTCAGGTCATTGTTTAGCCCGACGATCACCCCCAGCGACGTCATCAACACCGCCCAGACCATCTGATTGGTCAGCGGGTAGAACACGATCCGCAGCAGTTGGGGGACGATGATCATGCGGTAGGCCTGGAAAGCACTCATGCCGAGGGACCGCGCCGCACGCACCTGCGTGCCAGGCACGGCCTTGAGGCCGCCGCGAAAGTTCTCCGCCAGATACCCGGCATTGTTGAAGGTGATCCCGGCGAGCAGGGCGAACCAGGAACTGACATGCAGGTTCAGCGAGCCGAGGCCGAAGTAGAGGATGTAGATCTGGAACAGCGATGGGGTGTTGCGGGCAATCGATACCCAGCCGTTGCCGAACCCGCGCAGTAATGGGTGTTTGGCCTCGCGCATCACCGTCAGGGCCAGGGCGATCAGCACGCCGAAGATCATCGACAGCGCGGCGGTTTCGAAGGTGACGATGGCACCGGCAAGCATGTCCGGCAGGGCGCGCAGGGCGGCGCGCCATTGGAAACTGTAGTCAAACATGCGCAGGGCTCTCCAGTAGGGCAGCAGGTTGTAACCAGGCCGGCAAATGTCCGCTGGCCGTTGCTGTGCAGGCCGCGTCGACGCATTCGGCAAGGCTGGCGAAGTGCACCTTGCGGCCGACCAGGCCCGGTGCGTAGTGGGCGTATTTGCCCGAGTTGGTCATCAGGGTTTTAGCCGCCAGGGGGATTACGGGTTCGCCGAGCATGCACCAGCAGGTGTCGGTAACCAGGGTTGCGCCAAAAGCTTCGATCACGGCGATGTGGCCGGCCTCGCGGGCCTGCTCCAACACGGCACGGCCGCAGGTGATGGCAAGCACTACATCCGGGTGTCTTTGTCGTCCCCGGCACAGTCGCGCCAGGTGAGCGAACTCGCTGAGGGAAAAATGCGGGTTACCCAGCGACACCACATCCACCCGGTTGTCGCGAGCACTGTTGAGTGCGCGCCAACTCGACAGCAGGTCCTTCAGGCGGATTTTTTCCACGGGAATGGAAATGTCCGCATCCAGCACCTGCGTCGGGTCCATGGCCTCCGGGGTAACCCCGGCGATGTGGAACAGTGGCGCCGCAGAGCTGGTGGCGAAGGCCGCGCCAAAGGCTTTGAGGTCGTCCAGGCTCGGCTTGCTTTTTTCCAGTCCCAGCAGCAACGGCACGCGACTACCGGCCAAGGCACCAATGTGGTAACCCAGCAGCGGATAGAAGGCATCGTCCAGTTCACCGAGGGCAGGCAACTCGAGCTGCAATCGGGCCTTGCGTTGCGCGTCCAGGTGGCAGCCGATCAGCGGGGCGCGACCGGTGAGGGCGATGCAGATGTCCAGGTAATCCGGGTATTTCAGGGTGCGTGCACTGAGCACGCTGTTGGCGTAGACCACTGCGTTGGATTCCGCCCAGACGATTTGCTCGCCAGCCTTCGGTGCAGTGTCGAGCAGGTACGGCGCGCAGGTGAAACTGAGCTGAGCGCCCATCGCCATATAGGCATCGCCCAAGGCACTGGCCGGTTCACCCAGTGCCGGGTCGATACCCAGTTCGCGCCAACGGCGCTGGTCGACGGAAATAGAATTGAGGGTGGTGGGTACTCGCACTTTTGCTCCCCATTGCACCAGTTGCCCGGCAAAGCGCAGGCTCGCCGGCCCGGTGTAAATGCAGCCGTCGATGTGTGCTTGAGTGACATCCACCAAGAGGTCGGCACCCTGCAGTTCGGCCATGCGCAGGACGATCTGCATGGCCATTTGCGCGGCCTTGCCATGCCGGCCATCGAGCAGCGCCCGATCGTGCTCGGTGAGCCTGATCGAGGCGGTGCTGTCAGTGTTCGGTAATAGGCTGTCGGGCGCCTGCCAGGCGTCGTCCGGTAGGTGATCGAACAGGCTCAGCGTTGTATTTTCGACCCGGGCGAAGGCCTGGCCGCGCAAGGCGGCGAAGGCCTCCCGACCGATGCACAGCACCGGCAGGGAACGGGCAAAAATGGTCTGCGCCACCAGCACGCCCAAGGTCAGGATCTCGTCGGCTTCGGCCAGCACCAATGCCGCCGGTGCATGGCCGTTGCTGATCAGCTCCATTAACACACTGCTGCCGGTACACGAGCCGCGACCACTGGGAATCGCCAGCACGCGGCCGGCCAGGAGTTGGCCGCTGAGCGGGTGATGGCGGTCGATGACTTCACCCGTGCAGGGATCGACTCCGCCCCAGAAACTCAAGCCGACATCGGCGAACAGCAGGGCGCCTTGCGCGGCACCCGCCACCAGGCTGCGCCCGGTCAGAGAAATTGGCCTAGGCATGCCGGACATCTCAGTAGTAGACCTGAGGCACGGTCAGGTTGGTCGGCGGGATCTCGGTGCCAACCCATTTAACGAAGAGCTCCTTGTAGCGACCGGTGCGCACCTGTTGGTTGACGAACAGGTTGAGGTAGTTGAGCAGGCCGAACTCGCTACGCTTGGCACCCAGGGACACGTAGTCGATGACGTACGGGGCGTTACCGGCGACTTTCAGGTTTTTGTATTTGCCCGACTTGAGGGTGGCGGCGGCTACGGTGTTGGTGACCACGGTGGCATCTATGTGGCCTTGGGCGACGGCTAGCAGGGTATCGCTCTGCGACTGGTAGGCTCGGAAACTGCCCGAGCCCCAGTCCTTCACGTCTTTCTCCAGGGCGATGGCCTCATAGGTGCCGCTGGTGTTACCCACTGCTTTGCCCTTGAGGTCGTCGAAGCCGTTAATGCCGGTGTCGTCGCGGGTCAGCACCACCATCTGGAAGGCAAAGTAGGGCACGGTGAGGCCAACGGTCTTGGCGCGTTCGAGGGTGTCGGAGGTGGACGCGACGATCACGTCAGCCCGCCCGGAGACCAGTGCCGGAATGCGATCCGGGAAGGGCGTTTCCACCACTTCGGCCTCGACCCCGAGGATCTTCGCCAGGTCGCGGCAATAGTCCACATCGAAGCCGGCTGGCGAGTTGCTGGCATCGCGAAAACCCATGGGCGGGAAGTCCAGGGTCACGGCACAGCGCAGCTTGCCCGAACCGATGATGTCGTCGAGCTTGTCGGCCTGGGCAGTGGCGATAAAGGAGGTACTGAGAACAGCGCTGAGGGCTACGGCAAATGCGGGGTTTTTCATGGATGCCTCGTTGATGTGAATTACCGTTGAATATCGTATTGGGGATTTCGTATACGATATTAACAATAGCAATCAACGTGCCTATTTCCAGTCCAAGAGGTGAATTAGATGTCAGGCCTTGGCGTAGAGGTTTTGTAGCGGTGCAAGCCTAGGCACGGTGACGCCAAGGTATCGGGGGCAGGTGTTACATATGGGAGCAGCGGTAGCGCGGACGCCCCTTTAAGGAACACTGACAGGCGTTTTAATCGCGGGTGTACGCGGTTGGCGCAGGAGCTGGCGTAGCCTGCGATCTTTTGATCTTCAGCGCTGGTTATCGCGATACTGACTCGGCGACAAACTGGTCAGTGCCCGAAACTGCCGGCTGAAGGCACTGTGGTCGGTGTAACCGCAGCGCAAGGCTATCTCGGTAATCGGCAACTCGGTGTGCAGTAACAACCGCGAACCTTCTTCCAGGCGCGCCTTGTGAATCATTTGCCGTGGGGTGAGCTGGAACACCCGTTTGCAGTGCCGCTCCAATTGCGCCACGGAATAGCCAGCGATGGCGGTCAGTTCGGCGAGGCTGATGGAGCGGGCGAAGTGGCGGCGGATATGGGCATCCACGGCGGCGAGTTTCTGGAACGCCGGATGGTTCGATTGCGGCGATTGCAGGTCGCGGGAGATACCGGCCAGGCCCACGATTCGACCTTGTTCATCCTTCAAGGCGAGTTTGTGGGTCAGGCACCAGATCGGCTGATTGCCATAATACAAATGCAGCTCCAGCTGATCGGCCAATTCGCGACCGCTGGACAGCACTCGCCGATCCTGCTCGGTGTACAGCGGACCGAAGCGTTCCGGAAAGACCATTTCGGCGGTGCGCCCCAGCAGCTCGTCCCTGTGTTTGAAACCACAACGGCGGGCCAAGGTCTGGTTGACGAAGGCGTAGCGGGCCTCGCCGTCCTTGATGAAAAACACCACGTCCGACAGGGTATCGAGCAACGGCGCGATGGGCTGAAGACTGTTCAGCAGCGTCGGCAGATCGCAAGGTTTAAAGGTAGTGAGCGAGGGATACATGGCGCTGGGGGTCTGAGGGTGACCCCCGGGATCATAGAGACTCGGCAGCGTGGCCGAAACCCCTGGCGTGGTCATCACGCTGGCGGGGTATCGTCTAGGGACATCAAGGTTTCGATCCGGGCCGGGCTGAAGGGTGGGCGCGGAGCCGAGGGCTGCCAACCAAACAAATGCTGCACTGCGCCGCCACACACCCGCCCCTGGCAGGCGCCCATGCCGCAGCGACTGGCGAGTTTGGCTTCGCGCCAGTCAGAGTGACCGGTCAATGCCGCGTAGGGCACGTCTTCGCAGCGGCAAACCAGGGTGTCGGGTCGGGCCAGGGACTTGAGTCGCGGGTCGAGGGCGAACGCGCTGTTCAGCGCCTTGGCGAACCCCTGCCAGCGCGCCCGTCGCGGCCACAAATGCCTGGCTGCTTCCAGATTGCCGACCGCAGCGTGGCCGGCAATCGCACCTTCCACCAAGGCCAGCTCACTGCCGCCGAACCCTGTGCATTCGCCCGCCGCATAATGATCGGCGCGGTTGCTGGCCTGCCAGGCATCCACCGCGATGGCTTGATCTTCGATGGCGCAACCCAGTGCCTGACCCAACTGGATATTCGGAATCAACCCGAAACCACAGGCCAGCCGATCACATTCCAGCTCGACGATGTTGCCTTGTTGTTGCAGGCGCACGCCTTCCACTCGGTCGGTACCAAGAGCCGCCAATACGTGGGTGGCGGTGCGGTAGTGGTGGTCGAACAGGCTGAACGATTGCAGCCATTTGCCGGGCCAGCGCGGCAGTTGCGCGGCGAAGCCGGCGACGGCGCTGCGGCTGGCTTGTTCGGCGATGCGTTGCACTTGCGCGCCATGCTGTTTGGCGGTGGCGGCACTGGCCAGTAACAGCGGGCCGCTGCCGGCGATCACCACGCGCTCGTTCTGCACTGGCAAACCGGCCTTGATCAGCGCCTGCAAACCACCCGCACCGGTGACTCCCGGCAGGGTCCAGCCGGGAAAGGGCAGCAGCAATTCACGGGCGCCGGTGCACAGAATCAGTTTGTCGTAGCTGATCAACCAGCCATGGTCGTCATCTTCCACCAGCAGTTGTTTCGCGCCGGGGGCGGCGATCACCCGAGTACCGGCGTGATGGCGGATGTTGTTGCATGACGCCAGACACTCGCGCAGGCGCCGGGCCTGACCGGGCACGTTGGCTTGAGGTCCGTCGCGCCAGATTTGCCCGCCCGGCAGCGGGTTGTCGTCGAGCATGACAATGCGGGCGCCGCTGGGGGCGGCGGCAAGGGCGGCGCTCATCCCGGCAGGGCCAGCGCCAATGATCAACAGATCAGCGTACTCATTCATGGGCGAGTCTCCACCTGCATGCCGTCACGGCACAGGGTCTGGCAAGCCAGGCGACGCCGGCCATCGATGGTCACCCGGCATTCCTGACAAATGCCCATGCCGCATAGCGGCGCACGGCGCTGACCGCTGACCGAGGTGCGCGTGCAGCCGTCACTGGCCAACGCCAGGGCAGCGGCGACGCTGGTGCCTTCGGCGACTTTCAGTGCGTGGCCGTCCAGCAACAATTCAGGCATAGACCGGTTCTCCGAGAAACCGCTGGGGCAGATAAGGTTGTGCGGCCAGTGGCGGGGTTTCATTGAACAGTTGCGCCACCAGTAAATCGGCGGTGCCGGGGGCGGTGGTTACCCCCAGTCCTTCGTGACCGACTGCCAGCCACAAGCCTTGACGTTGTGGATGTTGGCCCACCAGCGGCAAGCCGTCGGGGCTGGCGGCGCGCAAACCCGTCCAGGCACGGATGCCATTGAGCCGGGCCAGCCCCGGCATGTACTCGGCGGCACGCTTGAGCATTTTCGCGAGCATCCAGCCTTCGACCTGCGGGTCGGTGGTGCCGAATTGTCGCGAGGCGCCGATGAACAGTTGCCCGGTGGGCCGTGGCTGGATATTGCATGCGGTCGACGGCCCCGTGGCGTTGTGGGCACTGGTGACGTAACCCAGTTCCACCAGCGTATGGGTGACGCTGCCGGGGTAGCGGTCAGTGATCAGCAAGTGGCCTTTTTTCGGTTCGATGGGCAATTCCGGGCACAGCTCGTTGGCTTGGATTCCGTTGGCCAACACGATGGCATCGGCACTCAACCAGTGACCATCATCGAGGCAGAGGCGGTTGCCATCGACCGCACTGACCCGTGCCCGGCGCTGGCGGATGTTCGGTGTTTCGAGCATCCATCCGGCCGTCGCCGGGGCGTATAGAATGCCGTCGCCATTGATCAGCAAGCCGCCTTCCAGGCCTTCGCTCAGTTCCGGTTCGCGCTGGCGCAGGGCACTGGCGCCGATCAGTTCGCAAGCCACGCCCTGGGCTTGCAGGTTCAGGAATTTGCTGTGGGCCACCGCCATTTCTTCGGCATTCGCCGCCAGCCACAGCGTGCCGTTGCAGCGGTAGGCACAGCTGTCGGGCAGGTCCGCGCCCAGTTCGCGCCAGCGCTGCAACGAATATTGACTCAGGGCCAGTTCGGCGGGGTTGTCGTCGAGTACCAGCAAGTGTCCCATGCCGGCGGCCGTGGCGCCGTGCAGGCCGGCGTCCAGCACCAACACCTGCAAGCCGCGACGGGCCAACGCCTGGGCACAGGCGGCGCCGATAATGCCGGCGCCGATCACGATCACATCGGCCACCTGGCCCTCGTTCATGGACGAATGCCCCAAGCGAACGGGTCGTCCTGTTCGATGATCAGGCTCGCTTCGGCACTGATGAACGCGCGACCACGAATGGTCGGCACGATGCGCTCACCCTGCAGTTCGTAGGAACCCTCGAACTCGCTGCCGATGACGCTGGCCTGGCGCCAGATCTGCCCCGGTTGCAACTTGTCGTCGGCGGCCAGGCAGGCCAGTTTGGCACTGGTGCCGGTGCCGCAGGGCGAACGGTCATAGGCTTTTCCGGGGCAGAGCACGAAGTTGCGGCTGTCGGCGTGATCGTCATCGGCGAACAACTCAACGTGATCGATCAAGCCGCCGTCCTCACCGCGAATGCCTTGGGCTTCCAGTGCCTGCTGCACAGCGAAGGTGTAAGCGGTCAGCGCTTCGAGGTTGTCGCCGGCCACCCGCAGGCTATGCTCGGCGACCAGGAAAAACCAGTTGCCGCCCCAGGCGATATCACCGACCACTTGGCCTATGCCCGGCACCTGCACCGCCAGCGCCTTGCGATAACGGTAGGCCGGCACGTTGCGCACACTCACCGAATGGTCTTCGTGCAGGGTTGCCTGCACCGTGCCCACCGGCGTTTCGATGCTGTGCACGCCGGGGCCGATCTTGCCCAGGTGCGCTAACGACGCCACCAGGCCGATGGTGCCGTGGCCGCACATGCCCAGATAACCGGTGTTGTTGAAGAAAATCACCCCGGCACAGGCACCAGGGTCCACCGGCGTGCAGAGCAGGGCGCCCACCAGTACGTCACTGCCCCGTGGTTCCAGCACACAGGCGGCGCGCCATGGATCATGCTGTTCGGCTAATACCTTGCGCCGTTCGGCCATGCTGCCAGTGCCCAGGTCAGGAAAGCCGGCGGTCACCAGGCGGGTCGGTTCGCCGCCGGTGTGGGAGTCGATCACTGAGATGCGTTTCATGGGAGGGCCACGTCCATTCGGTTGAGTGAACGCAAGAGTGGCCCGTACGGCGGGGTGTCGGCTTGATGGATTTAGTCTGTGTCGATGACGAAATCGGCACAGCATCCGTCGCTGTCAGTGACTGTGGGGCAGGTGCTCGAACAGGGTCGTGCAGACGCCGGCAATGTGCTCGTCCAGAAGCTTCACCGCCAGGTCCACATCCCCGGCACGGCAGGCCGCCAGGATCTCGCGGTGTTCGTGATCGGCGCGCTCCTTACCGGCCGACAAGCTCATCTGCATGCGTAGATAACGCTCCAGCTTGTCGTTGACCGAACGGATCAGGCTCACCAGAAACGGTCGCTGCGCCGGTTCGTACAGACAGGAATGCAGCTCCCAGTTGAGCTCGGCCCAGCGCCCCACGTCGTCCTCGCCGACAAACTCCTGACAGATGCGCTCGGCACGGGCGAAGGTCTCTTCGGTCATGTTCGGAATGGCCAGGCGCAGAATCTTGTCCTCCAGCAACATCCGCACTTCGAACATCTGCGCCAGTTCCGCATCGGAAACCCGCGTGACCATCGCCCCGCGATTGCGCTGGAACATCACCAATCCTTCGGCCTCCAGCCGCTTGAGGGCTTCGCGCACCGGGATCTTGCTGACATTGAACTGGCGGGCGATGTCGTCCTGGCGGATCGGCTCATCCTCGGCAAAATGCCCGGCGACAATCGCATCCCGCAGATGGCGGGTGATGATTTCCGAAGTCGAAGGCGTGTTACCAAGGTCGGGTGCGTTGAGTTTGGGTAGGTTCACGGCGGCGGTCATTTGGAGTGAGATAGCGCTAGGGTATACGAAATTCTTTTGCTGATCTTCCCCGGTTCGACGTCGATGCACCCGATGTCGGTCATGCAACCCGCTACAACAAAACGGGCGCCTTTCAAGGCGCCCGTTTTCATTCAAGCCTGCGCCGCCTTCTCAGAGGCTATCCGGATCCCCGAAGAACATCTGAATCCGCGAACGCAACCAACGCTCCCCCGGATCATTATCCTGGGACCCACGCCAAGCCATGTGCAACTCGAAACTGCGCACCGGCAACGGCGGGTCTTCAGCCCGCACACCGCCAGCGGCAGTCAGCGCGTCGGCCGTGTAGTCCGGCACCGTCGCCACGATGTCGGTGCCTGCGAGCAGGGTACTCAACCCGTTGAACTGCGGAACGGCGAGCACCACATGCCGTTTGCGCCCGAGCTTTTCCAGCTCTTCATCGATGAAGCCGCTGAGGTCGCCAGCGAACGACACCAGTGCATGGGGGCGAGCGCAGTAATCATCCAGGCTCAACGGCCCCGGCACGGTGTCGGCGCGCAACAGCTTCGGTTGGCTGCGACGCAGTACCTTGCGTTTGGCGTTGGCCGGCAGGTCGGTGGTGTAACTGACACCGATGGATATCTCACCGGATGCCAGCAATCCCGGCATCAGGATGTAGTTGACCCGACGTACCACCAACACAATCCCCGGCGATTCGGCACGCAGGCGCTTGAGCAGCATTGGCAGCAAGGCGAACTCGACGTCGTCCGAAAGGCCGATGCGGAACACGGCGGTACTTGTGGCAGGATCGAACTCGGCCGCACGGCTGACGGCGGTGGAAATCGAATCCAGTGCCGGCGAGAGCAGGGCGAAGATCTCGACCGCTCTGGCGGACGGCTCCATGCTGCGACCGGTACGCACAAATAAAGGATCATCGAACAGGCCGCGCAGGCGCGAGAGCGCTGCGCTGATGGCTGGCTGGCCGAGGAACAGTTTTTCCGCAGCGCGGGTCACGCTGCGTTCGTGCATCAATGTTTCGAAAACGATCAACAGGTTCAGGTCGACACGACGCAGGTCATTACGATTCATCTGGAGTCCTGGCAGAGTCAGCAAGCTTGACGTGGGCGGCCATATGAGAACAATGGCCAGCAGGAATATTACGGGGAAAGACTGGTACTCTGCACCGGGTAATTCAGTTTTTCCTACATAGGCTGCTTCGGTTTCTTACGACATTTGACGATGTTGCCGCCGCTGCGGAATCAATGACAGGCATGTCGACTATTAATAGCCACAGATAGTGTTGGGTTGAAAGCCCGGCTAGAGTTCATGGCATTAGAGGTTTATTTGGCGAGGTTTGCGATGTCCCGCACGATACGTTTTCACAAGTTTGGTCCAGCCGAGGTGCTCAAATGCGAAGAGCATGCGACGGCTCTGCCTGCACCGGGCGAAGTGCAGGTACGCGTCGAGGCGATCGGCATCAGTTGGTATGACACTCTCTGGCGTCAGAACCTGGCCCCGTCCCATGCCCGACTGCCTTCAGGCCTTGGCCAGGAGATGGCCGGTATCGTCACCGCTGTCGGTGATGGCGTCGATGACCTGGAGGTTGGTGACAAGGTCGCCAGCTTTCCGGCCCAAAGCCCGAACGACTACCCGGTCTACGGCGAGCAGATTGTTCTGCCGCGCTCGGCAGTCACCCGTTATCCGGATGTGCTTAGCCCGATTGAAGCGAGCGTGCACTACACACCGTTGTTGATTGCCTATTTCGCCTATGCCGATCTGGCACGGGTCAAGCCCGGGCAATTTGCTCTGGTGACTGACGCGAGTCATTGCGCCGGACCTTCGTTCGTACAACTGGGCAAAGCCTTGGGTGTTCGAGTGATCGCCGTGACCAAGACCGCGGAGGAACGTGAATACCTGCTGTCGCTGGGTGCCGAGAAAGTGATCGTCACCGAGGAAGAAGATCTGCTGATGCGGATCAACAAAATCACCGATAACCGTGGCGTAGATGTGGTGTTCGATGGTTTGGGCGGTCCGCAGATGTCGATGCTGGGCGATGTGCTGGCACCTCGCGGCAGCCTGGTGCTGTACGGCCTGCAAGGTGGCAACCAGACACCTTTCCCGGCCTGCGCAGCGTTCCAGAAGAACATTCAGTTCTTCGTGCACTGCATCGGCAATTTCACGGGCAAGCCGGAACTGGGCATCACCCAGGACCAGGCCGCACTGCAACGTGCCTTGCGCGACATCAATCAGCTGACCGCCGACCGCGTTCTGCTGCCGCTCAAGACTCGGGTCTTCCCGTTTGCCGAGTTTGTCGAAGCGCACCGCTACATGGACGAATGCCCGTGTCGCGAAAGGGTCGCGCTGCAGGTCGAGCCCGCGTAGCACTTACAGTCCTCCCAAGAGTCCGTGCCTGCACGGACTCTTTCGTTTGAGCCCCCCGAAAGCCGTCGATCCGCAGGCCGGTCCAGCAACTGAACTGGTTTTTGCCCGTAATCTGTAGCTTCTAATCAGCCACTAAGCCCTGATAATTGAATGATTACTTTCATCTCAAGGAATGAGTCATGGCCGGGTGTCAGGCTGAAACTTTTCAATGTGCGCCATCGGTGCAAATCTCCAAATTAGTTGGCCGTTGGCTAGTTGCCAAAAAGACAGCTGCAACTTCCTTCCTTGTTTCTTGTATTAAGTGTCTGTGGGACTTTGTCGGATATTTCCTAGGACTCCGGTTTCAAATCAGCAAACCCTTACCAGCAGGGCGTTCCAGCCTCACCTTTGTCGTTAAGTCGAGGGGGTGTTGCGATCATTTCAAATGATTTCAAGAAAAATCAAGTGTTAGCATTTGGCAATAAAGTCCATGACTCCATTCGCGCCGACAGTCCAACGGGATTTGCTGTCTGCACGATATTGAACTTACGAGTATCAGGTAAATAAAGATGACCAGCATCCATGACCAAGCGATGAACTATGTCTATCAACAAGTGCTGCAGCGATTGCTGGGTTTTTTCTCCCGTGCCGAACGCACTGCATTGCAATTGTTGATTCAGCGCCTGGCAATAGCAGCGGGGGGCATGGAGCACATTGGCGATTACAAGGTGCTGGCGATCCAGTCCGGGACTCGAGACAACTGCTACACCCTGGCTTTGTTGCGTGCTGCACAGTTGACCATCGCCACGCGGACGCCGGCGACATTCCAGTTGCGCATCGCCTCGTTACGGTTGAACGGCACAAGCGGCGCGGCCGTGGAAAACATGCACCGGACCAACAGCGCATTGTTTGTCTATGACGATCCCCGGGTCGAAGTGCTGATGGTCGATGATCGGGAAGTGTTGCCGTTCAACCACCTGACGCCTATCTCCGACGCCGGCCGCGAGTCCAGCCGCCTGAATCTGCTGCTGATCGGCCATCGCCGGGAGTGGCGCGGCGGGTTTGACCTTTGGGATGACGGTTATCTGGCCACGGGAGAGTTCTACGGACAAATCGCTCGCTGGGACGGCGGTGTCGACGCCTTGCTCATCAGTGACACGCCGCGTCAGCAAAAGCAGTTCATCGACGGCTTGAGGCGCGCCGCCACCAAGGCAGGGCTCAGGCCTTCGCCTGCGGGCGAACCGGGTTATGTGGGGTTGTTTGCATTGCTCGATGAACTGGGCAGCGACTGTTATCACGGGTTCTACGCCGATTACGGCCAGGCCCGTTGGCGTCCGCAAGAGCGCTTCGAAACCTGCCGTCGTGCGGGCTGCATCGACATTCACGACCTGCTGGTCAGCAACCTGGAAGAGCGCTGGCCATTGTTGACTGAGTTTCTCGGCTTCCAGCCTGACGAACTGTCCGCGCAGATCAGCGACAACGAATTCGTCAGCCCGTCGATCACGGCGCACGTCCGAGGGCTGCATGCGTGCTTCGTGCAGAATCGCAATTACGAATCCGGTGTTGCGCAATACCTGCAACGGGCCTTGGTGATGATGCGCCGCAAGCGCTTGCCCGAGCGATTGTGCGAGCAGGCCATTGAGGTCTTCGGCAATCCGGCGACACGGGCCGAATTGCGCGGCCGAGCGGCGGCCGAGGCACAAAAGAATCTGGGTCTGAGCGAAGCACAACTGGTGTGCCTGCTGTTTGCGCCCTTTACCGAAAAAGGCGCAGGGCTCGAGCGTTTTCTGCGTCAGTGCCATCCGGGCATGCTGGTGGCCATGCCCGAGTTGCACAAGGCCATGCAGGGGCACCCGGTCGCCGAACAGATCATGCAATGGATGATTGATGTCAGCGGATTGCCCGTCAGTCTGATTGGCCAGCTTTACCGTATGGAATGGACGCCCGCAGACGATGGCGGGGCGGCTGAAACAATCATCCAAAGGGGGGCGTCGCAAAGTACTGCGGGCGATCCTGACGCCAGCATCACGCTGGTGGATGAATGGTCAGCGGGTCACTGAACGTGGGCGGATTTTCAGTCAATGCAAATGGCCTTCGCCGATGAAAGGTCCACGAGAAACGGATTTTGCCTATCAAGCGGTTTATCGATACCTGGTCAGCCTGATCAACGAGTCTGAAGGCGACTCGCGCATCCGCCTGCCGTCGCTGCGCCACCTGGCTGAGCGTCTGAACGTGTCGATCTCGACCATTCAGTACGCCTATTCGCTGCTGGAGAAAGAAGGGCGGGTCTATTCGGTGGCCAAGTCCGGTTACTACGCATTGCCAGTGTCCGCAATCAACCTGCAGGACAGCGGCAGCGACTTGCTGGAAGCCGTCTACGTCAATGCCAGGCGCCCGGGGATGCTGGTCCTGAGCGCCGATGAACCGGCGTTATTGCAGCCACTGGACAGCCCGTTGTTGCTGTTGGAGCGGGAGTTGCTGCGCCAGTATCCCCGCCAGCCGCAGTCGCCTTCGCAACCCTGCGGCGAACTGGAATTGCGCGCCGCCCTGGCAGCACGCTACACCACGTCTCCCATGCGTTACTGGCACGCCGATGATGTCTACATCGGCGCCGACCTACGCGGTGTACTGGAAATCCTGATCGCCGTGTTGGGCTTGAAAGACGCAACGGTGGTGGTCGAATCGCCGTGCGACTGGACGATCCTGCGCTTGTTTCAAGCCGCCTGCGTGCGGGTGATCGAGTTGCCCGTGCAAGCCGATGCCTGTCTGGATCCGGAGCGTCTTAGAATGCTGCTCGATACCGAACCGGTAAGGCTGGTGATGCTGTCATCGGCCCTGAACATGCCACGTGGCAGCCTGGCGCCTGACCACAACAGGCAGGCCATTGCCCGGCTATTGGCCGCACATGACAGCTGGGTGCTGGAAAACGACTGTTATGGCGAACTCGGATTCGACCTGGGCACCCTGCGCTTTCGAGACTTGCTGGACCCTGAACGGCTGATGGTGTTTTCCACGTTCGAGAAAATCATCGGGCCTGAAGCGCCCTACGGTTTTCTGCTTTCAAGGCATTTGAGCGCCGAGTTGCAACGGCACTTTCTGCTGCGGTCCTTCCGACTTTCGCCGATTCGCCAGAAAGCCATTGCCCGTTTGTATAGCAGCGGTCGTATTGATCAACACCTGCTGGTGCTGCGACGGCTGCTCAATGACCGCAAGAATCAAATGACCCTGTTGTTGCAGGAGCGATTGGGTGATGCCTTGCATTTCGTCGACCCGCAAGGGGGTGCAACGATCTGGATGCGCTCGTTGCGTCGGGTCAATGTCCGTCGTGTGTTCCAGCGCCTGCTGGCGCATCAGGTGGTCATCGCACCTGGCGAGTTGTTCAGCCTCCACGGTCTGCACGGACAGCATCTGCGCTTGAGCCATACCTTCGGTGGCGATCACAATCTGGCGGCCGCGCTGGGATTGCTGGGGGATGCGCTGCGCCTGGAATCAGTCGAGTGAGTGAGACAAAAAATAACAACCTCCACTGTGCGGATCGATCCCATCGCCTTGCGGTCAAACTGCCAGTAAACTGCGACCCAATTCCTGAACCACTCTATTCCAGAGGTTTTGCATGACACTCAGTCCTTTTGCGGGTAAACCGGCACCGGCACAATTGTTGGTCGACATCCCGCGACTGGTAACGGCCTATTACACCGGCCAGCCTGATGCCGCGATTTCAACCCAGCGCGTTGCCTTCGGCACGTCGGGACACCGTGGCAGCTCGTTCGACTTGAGTTTCAATGAATGGCACGTGCTGGCGATCAGCCAGGCGATTTGCCTGTACCGCGAAGCTCAAGGCATCGATGGCCCGCTGTTTGTCGGTATCGACACCCACGCGCTGTCCACGCCGGCCGGCGCCAGTGCCCTCGAAGTATTGGCAGCCAATGGCGTGACCGTGATGATCGCCGAAGGTGACGAGTACACGCCGACACCGGCCATTTCCCATGCGATTCTCTGCTACAACCGTGGACGCACCACTGGCCTGGCGGACGGCATTGTCATCACGCCGTCCCACAACCCGCCGCAAAGCGGCGGCTACAAGTACAACCCAACCAACGGCGGTCCGGCCGATACCCACATCACCAAGTGGATCGAAGCCAAGGCCAACGAACTGCTGGCCAACAAGCTCGCTGGCGTGAAGCGCATCAGCTACGAGCAGGCACTGAAGGCCAGCACTACTCATCGTCACGATTACCTCAACACCTATGTCGCCGACCTGATCAACGTGATCGACTTCGACGCCATCCGCGATGCCAAGCTGCGCCTGGGTGTCGATCCACTGGGTGGAGCAGGGGTGCGTTACTGGTCGGCGATTGCCGAGCATTACCGGCTGGACCTGGATGTGGTGAACAAAGAGGTCGACCCGACCTTCCGCTTCATGACCGTCGACTGGGACGGCCAGATCCGCATGGACCCATCGTCCAGCCACGCCATGCAAGGCCTGATCGGCCTGAAAGAGCGCTTCGACGTGGCGTTTGCCTGCGATCCGGACCACGACCGCCATGGCATCGTCACGCCGTCCGGTGGCTTGTTGGCACCGAACAATTACCTCGCCGTGTCCATCGACTACCTGTTCCAGAATCGTCCGCAATGGCGCGCCGATGCCGCCGTGGGTAAAACCGTGGTTAGCAGCGGCTTGATCGATCGCGTGGCCAAGCGTCTGGGACGTCGCCTGTACGAAGTGCCGGTGGGTTTCAAATGGTTTGCCGACGGCCTGTTCGATGGCTCTCTGGGTTTCGGCGGCGAAGAAAGCGCCGGTGCCTCGTTCCTGCGCAAGGACGGCGGTGTCTGGAGCACCGACAAGGACGGTTTGATTCCGGCCCTGCTGGCCGCCGAGATGACGGCCCGGACTGGTCGCGACCCGAGTCAGGCGTATCGCGCCTTGACCGATGAACTGGGCGAGCCGTTCTCGGTACGGGTCGACGCCAAGGCCAATCCGGAGCAGAAGGCGCTGCTGAGCAAGCTGTCGCCGCAACAGGTCACCTCGACTCAACTGGCCGGCGAGCCGATCCAGAGCATCCTCAGCCACGCACCGGGCAATGACCAGGCCATTGGCGGTCTCAAAGTCATGACCGAGAACGGCTGGTTTGCGGCGCGTCCGTCGGGCACGGAAGACATCTACAAGATCTACGCCGAAAGCTTTGTCAGCGACGACCACCTCAAGCAACTGGTGGCCGAGGCGCAAACGCTGGTGGATGGTGCCATTTCCGCGAAATAAACCCACGACCCTGTGGGTGCGAGCTTGCTCGCTCCCACAGGAGGTCGCTGCAGCCACAAAAAAAGGGTTCTTCACGGAATCCTGGGAAACACAGAAACAAGAACGCCGATTTGTTTGATGATGTTCGTGCGAGCAAACACA
>NZ_JBYTDD010000035.1:0-80906 GCF_058791055.1 Pseudomonas sp. EU05-FHT14B02
CGGCACCGGCGTTGGCCAGGCCGGCGTTATCGGTGCCGATTTCATAGAGCATGATGCCGCCGGCCCAGGCTTGCTGGTAGCACAGTGCGAGGAGTGTAAAGGCAGGTAGGCCAGTGGTTCTGGTTAGCATGGTTAACCTCGGTACTATCCATTTTCGAATTAACGTAGCGGACGCACACTTGTCTGGAGTCAACAACAGGCTCCCCACGCGCCCTCTCTAGTCGAATTGATACTAGTCAAGAAAACCTGAACTAAGCTCTCGGGGGCCGCTTCGAATCGAGGCGGTCCCACCAAAGTGGTAGTGCACATTCTCAACTTCGAGAAGGAGCTACTGATGAGCAAAGTCTTTCACCTTATGCTTGTCATGACCCTGGCAATTATTTGGCCTAACATCGGCCGAACTGCCGACAGCCAGGCCGAGTTGGCCAAACAATCACTGAATCCGGTTGCTGCGCTCTACAGCGTGCCGATTCAGTACAACTGGAACCAGAAACTCGGCCCCAGTGGCGAGGGCTACCAAAGCGTCACCAATATCCAGCCGGTGCTGCCCTTCACCCTCAATGACGAGTGGAACCTTATTTCCCGAACCATCCTGCCAGTCATCGATCAACACGGTTTGGTACCGGGTGGGCAGGCGGACAAGTCCGGGGTCGGTGATGTGACCCAGAGCTTCTTTTTTTCACCCAAACACCCGACCGCGAGCGGTTGGATTTGGGGGGCTGGACCGGTAATCCTGGTGCCAACCGGCAGTGATGAGCTATTGAGCGGTGAACAATGGGGGGCCGGGCCTACAGTGGTTGCCCTCAAACAAAGTAACGGCTGGACCCGCGGTATTCTGGCCAATCACATTTGGTCGCTGGACAACAGCCCGCCTGACGACAAAGACAAAATCAACCAGACCTTTCTGCAACCGTTCTTCAGCTACACCACCCATACCTATACAACCTTCGGCATCAACACCGAATCAACCTACGACTGGCAGACCCGCGAATGGTCGGTGCCGATCAACCTGTTCGTCACCCAGCTGTTCAAAGTGGGTCATCAACCCATGAGCTTGCAAGTTGGCCCGCGGTATTGGGCTGATAGCCCGAAAGATGGCGCGCAAGGCTGGGGATTTCGGGTGGCGTATACGCTGTTGTTTCCTAAGTGATTCCAGCCCCGCTGAAGCATCTGCAGGCATCACGAATGGTGGCTGCTCGCAAACGTCAAAACGGCGAAGTGGCGACCCCTGATGAGGTCGCCATGCTTCGCCTGTTTGATCAGTTACCCGCTGGCATCGGCAGGTTGATACCTTCTTTTTTCAGGACGTCACGCACGTACTGGAATTTCTGGTATTGCGATAGTTCGATCGGCCCGTCATAACCCATGCTTTGCAGTTTGCGTGGTGGGTAATCCACGTAGGTTTTCATCAGCTTGATGATTGCGCCCGTGATCGGCACCATCGTCCAGGTACGCTCGGTAAAGTTGTTCATGAAGAGGTCATAACGTTCCTGCGGGTCTTGCCACAAGTCAAAGACTTGCGGCACGGTGGCCACATATTTTTCTGCGCCTTTCCATCCCAGGTTGGAGTCGACAGCCAGGCCGCCGGTTTGTGCACCATCATCGCCGCGCAGGTTGAACACGGCTTTGTAGTTTCCAACTCGGGCCGCACCCGGGGATAATTCGTTCTCGGTAAAGTAGAACCACTCCTTACGTGGAGACGGGCCATTGCCGGTGAGCACTGGAGTCATGTCGTAACTGTCGAAGATGATCGGCTGCCCCTCGCGGTCTTTCTCCGGCAGCTTCACGCCAGCCACAGAGGCGAAGGTCGCCATCAAATCCAGGCCACCGAGCATCTCGTGATTTTTTGTGTCCGGCTTGATCTTGTCTGGCCAGACGGCAATGGCCGGTACCCGGTTACCCCCCTCACGCACGGTACCTTTGGTTCCCCGGAACGGCGTGTAGCCAGCATCCGGGTAAACATCCTGCCAGGCTCCGTTGTCAGTGGTGTAAACCACCAGAGTGTTCTTATCCAGCCCGAGCGCCTTGAGCTTGTCCATGATGCGGCCGATGTGGGTATCGAGTTCGACGACAGAGTCGGCATACTTGGACTTGGACATGGACTTATGAACGAACTCCGGGGCCGGCATGTTCGGCTGGTGGACCTTCATGAAGTTGACGTTGATGAAAAACGGCTTGTCCGATTTGGCTGCCGTGTCGAGAAACTCCAGGGCGGCTTTTTCGACGTAGTTGTCAAAGAACGGAATGCCGACCACGCCGGGTTTGCCATCTACAACAGGCGTGTCCACGTACTGGCCATTGACCTTGAATTCTTCGACCGGTTTTTCACCCGCCTTGCCGGATAATGCGCCCTTGGTCACCCGTTGAAACATTGCGCGGGTTTCCGGGTCCATGTCCGGGAACCAGGTCGGGTCGGCGTAGGTGTAGGCGTTGAGATGGTACAGGCCGACGTATTTCATCACGTCATAACCTTGCGCATTGGGCAGCGCATAATCGGCTTCGCCCAAATGCCATTTCCCGGTGAAGTAGGTGTCATAGCCGCCTGTTTTCAACACTGAGGCCAATGTCCACTCGGCTGCAGGCAAGCCGCCGCCCTGGCCCTGGAAGGCCACGGTGGTCATGCCACTACGATTGGGAATACGCCCGGTTTGCATGGCCGCTCGACCAGGTGTGCAACTGGGCTGGGCATAAAACGAGTAAAAAGTGACCCCTTCTGCCGCCAGCTCATCGATGCTGGGCGTCGGCATGCCTCGACCGACCCCACCGCCGTAAGGGCCCAAGTCGCCATAGCCGGTATCGTCGGACACGATAAACAGAATATTGGTCTTTTCCGTTTGAGCCGCGTGGGCTACTCCGTTCAATGACAAAAGCGCAGCAAACACTATAGATAGTTTGAAACGATCCGATAGCTGTTCCATATCAGGATTCCTCGTTGTTTCATGGTGCTGGCAACCGGGTGATGAGTGCACATCAATGTTGACCCTTGGTGCATTGACCACCGAGCAATTAGCCTAGGTACTGCGTACAGAATCATTTCCCCCCCCCTGTTGCATGACCGTGCACGGATTAAGGCGCAGGAAGGAGTCTAGTGCCTATTTGGCAAGTGGACGGAGCGATTGCAGTGTTTTACCGGTGTATGTAACACCAGGATTACAACCGAATAAACACCCACTTGAATACGCTAAACACAATCGCTATATACGACGCGACTTGACTCAAAATGACTACGGGTGGTTCATCGAGTCGCGTGTGCAATATCGCCGCAGAAAATATCGGCGCTGCCATCCTCGGGTGAAGTGCGCACGACAACCGAGTATTTGCCGGAAAGCAGGTCTGGCAGGGTTATCGGCGCGCTCCTGTAAAAGGTCCATCCACCGGTGCCTGCATTGGGTTCGGTGTTGACCTTATCGTTCATTGCGTAGGCGACTGGCCCAGGTTGCTGGCAGCTGCCTTTGTTGATGAACGTGTATATGCGCGGGGGCAGGATGGTTCCGTTGGGAACGCCGGAGATATAGAAGTCAAAGTTGGTTTGATCGCCCACGCTCGTCAACGTGGTATTGGCAATCTTCCCGAGATTCTCATGGGTCGGTGCCAACGTAAGGTTTATCGAGTGGTTTGATGAATTGGTGCAGCCTACGAGACTTGCGGTGAACAATAGCACTGCTAGAGGAATGCAGGATTTCATTGCCAATCTCCAGTAATGGAAGAAGTGCATGGGGAGAACTATTGGGTATAGCTCATTAATACGCATTCTTGAGAACCTACTTTTTTACCCCCCAAAATCCTAGGGTGCCCCCGGTTTATCAGTCAGACTTTGTGCACCGTAGTGAGGGGGGGGGGCTCTTTTGGCCGACTGTTGCCTGTCGCAATGAGCCGAAAAAGAATCAGTCACTCCGGTGTCATCATCACTGCGAGCGTCATCTTGATGAATTCTTCATTTTTATCGATCGTATTCAGGGCGCCGCGTACGTTATCGGTGACAACTGCAACTCCCTGCTGCTCGACCCAATTCGTGAGCTCCATGATGGAGGCTTCCAAGGCGAGTTGATTTTCGTTGAGCTTGGACAGCAGGGAAGGGAGTAGATCTGAGTTTGGTATCGCGAAACCTCCGTGGAGATTTCAGCGTAGCAGCTGGTGCTGATCGGGGTGGGTAGGGGAAGGGGCAAAAAGTTGCAGGGTGAGAGGCAGATTGTGCGCAAAACCTCCGCTGGAAGCCGCGGATTACCGTTTGCGAAATCACAAACAAGCGGATTCTTTGCCACCCTAGATTGCGATGTTATTCCTTTTAAAACAATAACGTAGGTGATTTGTGTCCCCAATATGGGGTGCTAGTGCGCTTAGGTCTCTGCAGATAATCGGCAGGCTACCCGAGTGACCAACAGAACTGAGCCAGAAGTAGCCTTCCATCAATGCGACCGACCCGCTCATATTTTTCAGGGCTAAATGACAACTCATAGGCAGCGATCGCAGCTGATGGCACTTTGGCTCCGTCTGAATTGGAGTGGATCATGGAAAAGGCTGCAGTGTTAATAATCGCGTTACTTGCAATAGGTGGTTGTGCCTCGCAGCCTGAGCAGGCGCTTGTTAGGGATCCCCAGGTGGCAATTATTCCCTCAGGTCCGACAAATCAGTATCCACCAGGTACGGTCATCGTAATCGCTACACCGGGTTTCCCTTGGGCAGCAAAAGATGTCGCGAGCGTCCTGAGTGCAAATGCGATTGCGCCTGACCTTTCTCTTTTCGCTGCCAGAAACCTCGCGTTGTACAACAAAAATGTGATTGGTCTCGTTGAGGTCAATGTTGATGTGGACAATTTTTTTGAGTCCGTTTCAGCGGTGTGCCGGGATGTGGAGACGAAGAAAGTTTGGCAGGAGACGCGAGTTCTCAATTTTACAGGGGGGAGAGACAGGTTGGCGCGAGACATGGTTGGGGGGTTAGTCACCAAGGTAACCGGAAAACCATGTCCCTGATTTCAGTCAGCAAATACGCTGGGGGAGGGAGTAAAAACGTGGTGAGTTCTGGAACACGTCCATAATAGTTATGGAACACCTCGCACGCCGAGGTTCACAGCTCAAACCCCAGAAACGACAAAGCCCTGAAAAATCAGGGCTTTGTCGGTACAAATATGGCGGAGGCGATGGGATTCGAACTCATGGACCTGTTACAGTCGACGGTTTTCAAGACCGTTGCCTTAAACCACTCGGCCACACCTCCGTTTGCGTTGCGGGCGCCATAATACCTGAATGAAACACACTGTCAAACTCTCTGCATAGCTTGTTACAGAGCGTCTGTTATGATCTTTGCGACTGAACGTTTCAAACCAACAGGAGTGTCGCCATGCGCGAACAGGATTACGCAGTTAATAACAGCGTGCAGGCTGAGCAGCTAGAGGTTAGCCGCGTCCTGCGCAACACATACGGCTTGCTCGCCCTGACCCTGGCTTTCAGCGGTGTGACAGCCTACGTTGCCCAGCAGATGCATGTTGGCTACCCGAACATTTTCGTGGTGCTGATCGGCTTCTACGGTCTTTTCTTCCTCACCAACAAACTCCGTGATTCGGCCTGGGGCCTGGTGTCGGCATTTGCCCTGACCGGTTTCATGGGTTTCCTGCTTGGCCCGATCCTCAACCGTTACCTGGGTATGCAGGGCGGCGCTGAAGTGGTCAGCTCGGCTTTCGCGATGACGGCGCTGGTGTTCGGCGGTCTGTCGGCGTATGTGCTGATTACCCGCAAGGACATGAGCTTCCTCGGCGGTTTCATCACGGCAGGCTTCTTCGTGCTGCTGGGTGCGACGCTGGCGAGCCTGTTCTTCCAGATCAGCGGCCTGCAACTGGCGATCAGCGCAGGTTTCGTGCTGTTCTCCTCGGTCTGCATTCTGTTCCAGACCAGCGCCATCATTCATGGCGGCGAGCGTAACTACATCATGGCCACCATCAGCCTGTATGTATCGATCTACAACCTGTTCGTCAGCCTGTTGCAGCTGTTCGGCATCATGAGCCGCGATGACTGATCCTCGGCCTTGAACTAAAAAACCCGCTCAGGCGGGTTTTTTATTACTACCAATCCAGGATTACTCTGTAATGACGATGCTGCCGTCGGCTTGCTGGCGGTAGATTGTGTAGGGCAGCAGCAGTGTGTCCATCGCCCCGGACACGACCACGTCGAGCAGCACGATAGCGGGGGCGGGACCATGTACCTGCGCATCCCGGCCGTCTTCGAGGGGCGCGTTCAGGTAGCAGAAGTCATAGGTCACGCCGCTGTAGATTCGCGGTACCGCGCCGCAGTAACTCTTTTGTTCCTTGAGACTTTTCGAGGCCACTTCGTCACTGCGCACAACCGTCTGAATCGTGCCGCAACCCGCCAGTATCGTAGCCACCAGTAGCATTGCCTGAGTTTTCATGCCGTCAATCCTTCGCCGGAAACCCTCAATCTACTTCAGTCTGAAACAAATATCACTCACGCCATGGGCGGTAACCGGCGTTTGACCGGGGTTTTCTTGACGATCGCCGTATTGGTTTCAGCGTGGGTGTTGAGTCGGTCGAGCAGGGTGTCCAGTTGTTCCATCGAGCGCACATGCAGGCGCGCGATGAAACAGTCGTCGCCGGTGACCTTGTCGCACTCGGTGAATTCGGGAATGGCCATGATTTGCCGCTCCACTTCCTGTAATTGCCCCGGCAACGGGCGAATACGCACGATGGCCTGCAGTTGATAGCCGAAGCATTTCGGGTCGATTTCAACGGTATAGCCCTTGAGTACGCCTCGCTCTTCCAGGCGGCGCAGACGCTCGGCAACACTGGGGGAAGACAGGCCGCTGATTTGCGCCAGGGCCTTGAGCGAACGTCGCGAGTCCTCCATCAGCGCCGTGATCAGCAGCTGGTCGATGTCATCGGTCATGGCGAAACCCTCCATTAGGCATTTTTTCAAAAATGCCTTGATAAAAAAGGCAGATTCCGAGTTTAGCCTGCTTTTTGCTCTGGAGTAGCCCCTGGGTGCATTGGCATACTTTGGCCACAAACACAGGAGTCTGATGATGGACAAAACCCTACGCCGCGGTTCGTTCGAAATGACGGCCGCCATGCTGATCTCCGGCACCATAGGCTGGTTCGTGCTGGTGTCCGGGCAGCCGGTGCTGGATGTGGTGTTCTGGCGCTGCCTGTTCGGTGCTGGCACCTTGCTGCTCATTTGCGCGGCTTTCGGCTTTCTGCGCCCCGGCATTCTGACCCGCACCACGTTCCTGCTCGCAGTGCTCAGCGGTGTGGCGATCGTCGGCAACTGGGTGCTGTTGTTCGCGTCCTATTCCCGGGCGTCGATTGCCATCGGCACTGCTGTCTATAACGTCCAGCCGTTCATGCTGGTAGGGCTGGCGGCGCTGTTTCTCAATGAAAAGATCACCGCGCAGAAGCTGACCTGGCTGGGCGTTTCGTTTCTCGGGATGCTGGCGATTGTCAGTGCCCACGGCAGCCAGGGCGAAAGCGGCAGCGATTACCTGACGGGTGTTGCCTTGGCGTTGGGCGCGGCGTTTCTCTACGCAATTGCCGCGTTGATCATCAAGCGCCTGACTGGAACCCCACCGCATTTGATCGCGCTGATCCAGGTCAGCACAGGCGTGCTGTTGCTCGCGCCCTTCGCGAATCTTTCCGTATTGCCCCAGGCGCCAAGCGCGTGGGCCAGCCTGGTGACGCTGGGCATGGTGCACACCGGCGTGATGTATGTGTTGTTGTACGGCGCGATTCAAAAGCTGCCGACGGCGTTGACGGGCGCGCTGTCCTTCATCTACCCGATCGCGGCGATTTTCGTCGACTGGTTTGCCTTCGGTCATCGCCTGGAGCCACTGCAATGGATTGGAGTCGCGGCGATTCTGTTGGCCGCTGCCGGCATGCAACAAGGCTGGACGCTGAAGTTTCGGCGCACGGTGACGCCTTGAGTGTCAACCAGGGGCGTCAGATGTTCCAGCGCGGCGTGCTCTTGGCCAAGCGCTGGCGCATCTCCCCGGCGTTGGCGGCCAGTTGCTGGGTCAGCAAACGATACCCGTCCAGCGTGTTGTAGACCGGCGCATCAAGGCTGACAAGCGGCACATCCGCGGGGCGATTGAGCCGCTGGGCGGCGCCTGATTTCAACGCCCGGGCCATGCCGATCAATTGCACGCGAATCTGTCGATGCTCGGCTTTCAATGCCGTTTGCATCAGCGACATCGCCTCGAGGTCATTGGCATCCGGTCGGGTATTGCCGAGGATTTCCAGGGTGCTGACGCACATGCGCAGGTTGCGCTGAATGGCATCGAGTTCGGTCATGGAAATCTTCACTTCCTTGGACACCGAGGGCATCAGTGAGCGAAGTTGCACCATCGCCGCGTTCAGGCGAGTCATGAGCTTGAGGTGTTCGTCTGCGGTGATGGCCTTGCCGTCAATGATGCGCCCGTAGACTTTCGCGCAATCACGCAGCGCATCGGCCAGGTTGTAGCGCCAGGAATAAACCGCGTACAGCGGCAGGGCAAAGGAAAACGCCAGGGCCAGGGCAATGCCGATCAGGATATCCACCCCGCGCCACAATCCATCGGTGACCGGATTGTCGCCGTGCCCCGCGACGATGAAGACGGTAATCGCCGACAGCAGCGCCGTGTAACCACCCTTGCCGATGGCGTGATACGAGAAAAACCCGCAGACCACCGACATCGCGAAATAGGTCAGCCAGGGCATCCCGAGCCAGGCCTGTTGTGCCACCAACACCAGGCCGACGCCGGCGCCGATCAAGGTCCCGATGGCTCGCTCGGCAGCTTTCTTGCCGATGTTGCCGTGGTGCTGCAAGCCGCCGATCACCACCAGCATCGTCACCGACGCCCACTCACCGTGGGGCAGATGGATGCCGGTGGTCAACAGGATCGTCGCCAATAGCCCGAGCGACACCCGCACCGCATGGATTACCCGGGCATGGCGGTAGCGCCGATACGGGTCCAGCAACGGCCGCAGCAGTCGGCGCAGCAGCGGTGGCAATCGTTGGGCTCTGGATGTACTCAGGCTGGCTCTCCTCAGAAGATGTAGTCGGTGGTCAGGAAGCTCGAGCTGCGGCCGCTGATGATCTCGCTGATCAGGTCCTTGTTGGTTTCCTGGAACTTGGTGGCCACCAGGGTACGGATCGAAAACACCCGCAGCGCGTCATGGACCGACAAGGTGCCTTCGGCCGAGTTCTTGCGACCGTTGAAGGGGTAGGTGTCCGGGCCGCGCTGGCATTGGGCATTGAGGTTGATGCGCCCGACCTGATTGGCAAAGGTGTCCACCAGCCGGCCGACCGCCACCGGATTGGTGCCGAAGATGCTCAATTGCTGGCCGAAGTCCGACTCCAGCACGTAATCGATCACGGTATCCAGATGACGGTATGGCACGATGGGGATGACCGGGCCGAACTGTTCTTCCTGATAAACGCGCATCTGCGGCGTGACCGGGTAAAGCACCGCCGGGTAGAAGAACGACGCACGCGCCTCACCGCCGTTGGGGTTGACCACCTTGGCGCCTTTGCTTTCGGCATCCGCTACCAGTGCATGCAAATAGTCGACCTTGCCCGATTCCGGCAGTGGCGTCAGGGCTACGCCGCTTTCCCAGGGCATGCCGGGTTTGAGGTTGGCAAGTCTGGCATTGAATTTGTCGATGAAGGACTCGACCACGTCTTCGTGGACAAAAAGGATTTTCAACGCTGTGCAGCGCTGGCCATTGAATGACAGCGAGCCCGTCACCGCTTCACTGACCGCATTGTCCAGATCCACTTCCGGCAGGACGATGCCCGGGTTCTTCGCATCCAGGCCGAGCGCCGCGCGCAAGCGGTGTGGTTTGGGATGGAGTTTTTTCAGGTCGCTGGCGGCCTTGTTGGTGCCAATGAAGGCAAAGATGTCGATCTTGCCGCTGGCCATCAGCGCGCTGACCGTCTCGCGGCCGCTGCCATAGATGACGTTGATCACCCCGGCCGGGAAGCTGTCGCGGAAGGCTTCCAGCAGCGGGCGAATCAGCAGCACGCCCAGTTTGGCCGGTTTGAACACCACGGTATTGCCCATGATCAGCGCCGGGATCAGGGTGGTGAAGGTTTCGTTCAGCGGATAGTTGTAAGGCCCCATGCACAGGGCGACGCCCATCGGCACGCGACGGATCTGACCGAGGGTGTCCTGTTCCAGTTCGAAGCGGCTGGAACGGCGGTCGAGTTCTTTCAACGCATTGATGGTGTCGACGATGTAGTCGCAGGTGCGGTCGAACTCCTTTTCCGAGTCCTTGAGGTTCTTGCCGATTTCCCACATCAGCAACTTGACCACCGCCTCGCGCTGCTCGCGCATGCGCCCGAGGAAGGTTTCGACGTGCTGGATGCGTTCGGCCACGCGCATGGTCGGCCACAGGCCCTGGCCACGGTCATAGGCGCGGACTGCGGCGTCGAGGGCGGTCAAGGCGGTGTCGGCATCCAGCAGCGGTGTGCTGCCGAGGATCACCTGTTCATCGCCATTCGGGCCTGCCAGGTACACCGGGCTGCGGACCAGGGCCAGCGGCCCGTTCCAGGTTCTGAGTTGGCCATCGACCAGGTACTCGCGCTGCTCGGTCTGGCCGTCAAGGCGGTACTTTTCCGGGATCTCGGCGGGGCTAGGGAACAGGTTCTGCAGATTATTGGCTGTGGTCATGTCGCTACCCCTCTGGATTGGCTGATGCACTGATGAATCGTTTTAGCAGACCTCAGCAACGCTTGTCATGACTCATCTCAGGGTTTTGCCGAACAGCATGATGTCGGGGACTTGTCGGTGCCTTGCGTCATGGCCTCAGAAGCGCCCCTTGTTGGCCCCCAATGCCCTCAACCTGCCTGCGCGGGGTGCCTTAATGTTGACTCTCCTTGATCACAACAAAAAAGTGCACCCGGCTGGCCGGGCAGCCATTGAGAGGACAGCCATGCGGGCAAGCCGATTAACTGAAAAGCCTAGCCTTTGTTTGGCCTTGGTGGGCTGTGTCTTTGCGGCGTTGCTTGCAGGGTGCGGCAAAGAGCCGAACAACCCGCCGACCCGCAGCGAAGCAGGTGTCGCGAGGCCCGCCGACGCGGAACTCGAGCAGGTCTACGACAACAGCTGCAAGCTTTGCCATGCCAATCCGGCGGCCGGGGCGCCGCTGACCGGCGATATCAAGGCCTGGCAACCACGGGTGTTACAGGGCGCCGACACGCTGCTCGATCACGCGATCAACGGTTACCACGGCATGCCGCCGATGGGGATGTGCATGCAGTGTTCGCAAGAACAGTTCCTGGCGCTGATTGCCTTTATGTCCGGCCAGCAAATCCAATAACAAGAACGGCAGGGTGCGATTCATGACGATGGACCTGACACGGCGTCAGTTGTTGCAACGGGCGAGCGTCATTGGCGCCTTTACCGCGCTCGGCTCAACGCCGGCACTGGCCGAGCTGCTGCGCGCGCCACGCCTGATTCCCTGGCGCAATTGGTCGGGAGGCCAGAGTTGCCTGCCGGCTGCGCGGTTGGCGCCCAAGAACCTGGATGAGTTGACGCAAGTGGTGCGCCAGGCCCCCGGCAGGATTCGTCCGGTGGGCTCGGCACACTCCTTCAGCGCATTGGTGCCCACTGACGGGACCTTGCTGTCGCTGAGCTATTTCTCGGGTTTGCTCGATCACGATGCGAAAACGTTGCAAGCCGAGTTCGCCGCCGGCACCCCGATGTCACGTATGGGCACACCGCTCAAAGACATCGGCCAGGCCCTGCAAAACATGGCTGATATCGATTACCAGACCCTTGCCGGCGCAATCTCGACCTCGACCCACGGTACCGGCAAGCACTTTCAATCGTATTCGGCGCATGTCTGCGGCATGCAGTTGGTGGCCGCCAACGGCGACGTGCTGGACTGCGATGCCAGCCGCCATCCTGAAGTGTTCAGTGCCGCGAGGGTGTCCTTGGGCGCGTTGGGCGTGGCCACCAGGGTGCGCCTGCAAAACCGCCCGGCGTATCGATTGCGGGAGCGCCAATGGATCGCTAAAACCGAAGAGCTGCTGGAAGACCTGGACAAGAACACCCGGGAAAACCAGCACTGGGAAATGCTCGTGGTGACCCATTCCGACTACGCCTTGTCGATCGCCCTGAACGAAACCGGCGACCCGGCTACACCACCGGTCCCGGCGGATGAGGAGGGCGGCAACGAGTTTGTCACGCTGATCGAGAAGATCGACAAATACGCCAGCGACTTCCCGGACCTGCGTCGCACGATGCTCAATAACTTGCGCCACCTGGCCAGTTTCGATGACCGGGTGGGTGACTCGTTCGACATCTATGCCAACGTGCGCACGGTACGTTTCAATGAAATGGAATACTCCGTGCCAGCCGAATACGGCCCAGCCTGTTTGCGCGAGATCCTCAAGCTGGTCCAGGACAAGGACCTGCGCACCTGGTTTCCGATCGAGTACCGTTACGTCAAGGCCGACGACATTCCCCTGAGCATGTTCGAAGGTCGCGACAGCTGTTCGATCTCGGTCCACCAGCATTACCAGATGGATCATCACAACTTCTTCGCCGCCATCGAGCCGATTTTCTGGAAGTACAACGGCCGGCCGCACTGGGGCAAGTTGCACACGCTGAATGCGAAAAACCTGCAGCCGCTGTACCCGCGCTGGCAGGAATTCATCCAGGTGCGGCAGGCGCTCGACCCCAGCGGCAAATTTCTCAACGCGCACTTGTCATCCATTCTGGGGGTGAGCTGATGGCCGTCAATCGCCGCAATTTCTTGCTCGGCACCGCCGGTGTCGGCGCCTTGTTGGTGGGTGTCGGGGCGTGGCTGCGGCCGGGTGACCGAGGCGCGCCGTACAGCGATTACTTCCTTGCGCTGAACCGCGAACTCAAGGACCACGGGCCGATGCGACCGGTGATGCTGATCGACCTTGATCGGCTGGATCACAACATCGATGTGGTGATGCAATCGGTCAAGCGCGCCGGCAAGCACCTGCGCCTGGTGGAAAAGTCACTGCCGGCACCGGGGCTTCTGGCCTACATCGCCCAGCGCGCCGGTACGCAACGGCTGATGTCGTTTCACCAACCGTTTCTCAATCATGACGCGGTGCAGTTTGCCAAGGCCGACATTCTGCTGGGCAAGCCGCTGCCGGTGCGTTCGGCCGAGTTGTTCTATCAATCGCACAAGGGTTCTTTCGACCCTTCGAAGCAATTGCAATGGTTGCTCGATACGCCGCAACGCTTGCAGCAATACCTCGCCCTGGCTCAAGGGCTGGGCACGCGAATACGGGTGAACATCGAACTGGATGTCGGGCTGCATCGCGGTGGCGTCAGCGACCTTGGCGTACTCGGGCAGATGCTGGCGCTGATCAGCCAACACCCGCAGCACCTGGAATTCGCCGGGTACATGGGCTACGACCCGTTCGTGGGCATGGGCGTGCCCGGAATCCTGGGCTCGCCCGAGGAGCTGTTCGCCAAGGTGATGGTGATCTACAACCGCTGCGTCGATTTCACCCGTCAGCAATACCCCGGTCTGTGGCGCGAAGGGTTGACCCTCAATACGGCCGGCAGCCCGAGCTATCGCATGCATGAACACGAACAGCTCAGCAGCGAAGTGTCGGTGGGGACGGGGCTGCTCAAGCCCACTCATTATGATTTGCCGTCACTGGCGGAACATGTGCCGGCCGCTTATATCGCCACGCCGGTGCTGAAAAGCACCGGGGCTGTAAACATCCCGGCGCTGGATGGCAAGTCCAGGCTGTTTTCCTGGTGGGACACCAATCAGCGCGGGACGTATTTCATCTATGGCGGTAACTGGATGGCGGAGTTCGAATCGCCAGCGGGGTTGCAGAGCAATGGCGTGTATGGCCGCAGCTCGAATCAGGAAATGGTCAATGGGTCGGCGGCGGTGGGGCTGACGGTTGAGGATCAGGTGTTCTTGCGGCCTGCCCAGACGGAGTCGGTGTTGTTGCAGTTCGGGGATTTGCTGGCGGTTCGGGGTGGGAAGATTGTGGATAGCTGGGCGGTGTATTCCTGAAGGATTTTCAGTGGATGTGCCACCGCCATCGCGGGCAAGCCCGCTCCCACAAGGACAACGCTGCACCCTGTGGGAGCGGGCTTGCCCGCGATGACGTCAGCTCAGTCAAAACGCATAGGGAATACTGAGCTTGGCCCAAAGCATTTCCCCTTCAGGCCGGTTTTCCACGTCAAACTCCTTGGCCCAGCGAATCTCCGCGCTGGCGTATTTGAGAAAGGTCCAATGCAGTGCCGGGCCAATGGCAAACACCTGGCCGCGTACCCCGTCGTTCACGTCCTGGCCATTGAACTTCACGGTGTGGCCGAACTGTTTGTCGTCGGTGGTTTGCTTGAGGTAGTAGCCGTTCAACCCGAGCATCAGGTCGTCGCTGATCTTGAAACTGGCGGAATAATCGAAGTGGAAAATCTGCCCCGACTTGTAGTCCGTGTCCTTGTTTTTCTCGTTGAAACTGTAGGTGGTCTTCATCGACACCTCGGTTCTGTCCGTCGGCAGCCAGGTGAAGGAGAACAAGGGTTTGTAGGTGTAGAAGTTGTTGCTGGTGTTGGCCAGGCGATCGACGCTGTATTCGCCGGTCGGCACGGTGACTTCAATGGCGGCGCCGAGGGTCAGGTTCGGGCCCATGTCCCAGAGAATGATCGGCGCAAACGTTGTGTCACCCATGCCTTCACGGGTGTCCTGCGGCAGTCCGAACACCGAGACTTCTTGCTTGAGCCAGGGCTGCGCGATGTAGCCGGCCAACCGGCCGCCAAACACACGCACCGGGCTGAGGTAATCCAGACGAGGGATGACCGCCGTGGATTCGATCTCGACGTTCGGCACCTTGCCGCCGAACGAGCTGATGTTCAGCTTCGTGGCCTTGTAGTGGTTGTAGTAGAGGTTGAAGGCAACCATGTTGTCCGGAAGGCTGTCGGGCGAAAGCGGCAACATGAAGTAGCCGTCGGTGCCGGGACCGATGTTGTCCACACCGGCCTCGGTGGCCAGTGCCGATTGCAGGGCGCAGACGCCGGCCAGGCCAATGACCAGTAGGGGAATTGTCGTGCGGGTCGGGATCATGGGTGTTCTCGTTATTATTGTTAGCGGGCTGTCCGGCATCCATACGAGGGCCGCAACATAGAAATAAGCTGTCTGCGCCCTGCAAGGCAGGGTATTGGCGGCCATTTAGGGGGACTTCTGCGGACAGCCTTTGAACCCTGTGCTAATTTCCTTCGACATAACTGGTTACAAAAATAAGAATGCAGCTCGACCCGGAATGTAAAACCCCATGCAAATGAAAGTGATCGATCCCACCTTTGAGCTGGCACTGGTGTCGCCGTTTCTCCTGCAGACCCTGGCCGAAGTCGCCGAGCAAAAAGGCATCCACCCCGAGAGCCTGTGCCGAGGGTTGGGCTTTACCTTTGAAGACCTGCAGGATCCGGCGCAGCGTATTTCCTATCGCCAGGCCGTGGCCATGATTCAACGGGCGCTCAAGGTCTTGCCCAATCAGGGATTGGGCTTGTGGGTCGGCGCGCAGAATGTGCTCGGCACGCTGGGGCTGTTGGGGCATGTGTTGTCGCTGTGCAAGACCCTGCGCGATGCCTTCGAACTGGGCATTCGCCATCAACACACCTCAGGCGGCATTGTCGTGTCGAGTGTGGAGGAGGCGGGGGATCGGGTGTTTATCGACGTTGAATGCCGCTTACCGTTCGCCGACGTGCAGTTGTTCGCGGTCGAGGAGTTTTTCGCCAGCCTGCTGGTGTACGGTCGGGCGCTGGTCGGGGCGGATTTCAAGCCGACGGTCGTTGAGTTCGTGCATGCCGCGCCGGACTATCTCGGCGAATATTCGCGCCTGCTGGGGCCGGACGTGCGTTTCGGTTGCCTGCAAAACCGCATGGTGATCGATGCGCATTGGCTGGGCGTTCACTTGCCCAATCACCATTCCCTGGCCCTGCGTCAGGCCGTGAAACTGCTCGAACTGGAAGCCGCGCAGGTGCACCAGAAAGTGGATCTGATCCAGGCGGTGGAACGGGCGATTGCCCGGGACCTGACCGAGGGCAGCCACATCGAGAAAATCGCCGGCGACCTGAATATGAGCAGTCGCACCTTGCGCCGCCGTCTCACCGAACATGCGCTGACGTTCGAAACGCTGCTGGAACAAGTGCGCCAGGCCCGCACCATGAGCCTGCTGGCCAACCCGGACATGTCCATCGAACGCATCACCGAGGAAGTCGGCTACAGCGACGTGCGCAGCTTTCGCCGGGCTTTCAGGCGCTGGACCGGCAAGAGCCCGAGTGCGTTTCGCAACGAAAGCCCCAGCGAGGTTTGATCTCCTTGTGATGAGAGGGGCTTCTGTGGCCTCTGGCAGCACACAAACCCTCGTACTCCGGTTAAACTCCGAACTCTTTTTCGAGGAGTTCATATGAGTCATTACCAGCCGGGCATTCTCGCCACCCCCGTTCCGCCTCAAGCCCGCCATATGTTCTTCGCCCTCGAATCCGTCACTGCTCTACCGATCGCGCTCGATAACCTGCAAGGCCTGGTGGACGGCAAATCGGTGGTGGTCGGCTTCGGTGAATCCCTGGTCAAGGCGCTGGACGGGCAGATCGAAGGCCTGCGCACTTTCCCGGCACTGACTGGCGTCGGTGTCGACAATCCGTCGACCCAACACGCGCTCTGGTGCTGGCTGCACGGTGAAGATCGTGGTGAGTTGCTCAACCGCAGCAACGCCATCTCGGCGGCACTGGCCCCGGCGTTGCGCCTGGTGCAGATGAACGAAACCTTCCGCCACATGACCGGCCATGACCTGACCGGCTACGAAGATGGCACCGAGAACCCCCACGACGCGGCCGCCGTGACCGCCGCCCTGGTGGGTGAGGGCCTGGACGGCACGGTGGGTGGCAGCTTCGCCGCGATCCAGCAGTGGCAGCATGACTTGAAAGGTTTCCATGGGCTGTCGGCGGATGAAAAAGACAACATCATGGGTCGCCGCTTGAGCGATAACGAAGAGATCGACGACGCGCCGGTTTCCGCTCACGTCAAACGCACCGCCCAGGAAAGCTTTGCGCCTGAAGCTTTCGTGGTGCGCCGCTCGATGCCGTGGATCGAAGGTGACCGTGCCGGCCTGATGTTCCTGGCCTTCGGTTTTTCCCTCGACGCCTTCGAAGCCCAACTGCGCCGCATGAGTGGCCTGGAAGACGGCATCACCGACGGTCTGTACCGCATCAGCCGTCCGATCACCGGTGGCTACTACTGGTGCCCGCCGCTCAAGGACGGTCGACTGGACCTGCGCGCATTGCGCGTCGGCTGAGCCGCAAGGAGTGCCTATGAACCTGGTGCGCTGGGGCATGATCGGCTGTGGCAGTGTCGCTGAACGCAAAAGCGGGCCGGCCTTCTACAAGGCGCCCGGATCGGCGTTGGTCGCGGTGATGGGCCGACGCCTGGACGCCGTCACCGACTACGCCACGCGCCACGGCATCGCTCGGGTCTACACCGATGCGCAGGCGCTGATCAACGATCCCGAGGTCGACGCGGTGTACATCGCCACGCCGCCCGACAGCCATCACGCCTATGCTTTGCAAGTGGCCGCGGCCGGCAAGCATTGCTGCGTGGAAAAACCGATGGCGCTGAATGCCGGGCAAAGCCGTGAAATGCAGCATGTGTTTGCCGATGCCGGGTTGCACCTGTTCGTGTCCTATTACCGACGTTCGCTGCCACGCTTCCGGCAAGTGCGGCAATGGCTGGAAGAGGGGCGGATCGGCGAGGTCCGGCACCTGAGCTGGACCCTCACCAAAGCCCCGTCGGCAGCGGACCGGAGCGGCACCGATAACTGGCGCACCGACCCGGCAATTGCCGGTGGAGGTTACTTCGCCGATCTGGCCAGCCATGGCCTGGACCTGTTTCAGTACCTGTTCGGCGATATCGTCGAAGTCGCCGGATTCACTGCGCGGCAGGCTGGTTTGTACGCGGCCGAAGATGCCGTCAGCGCCACTTGGCGGTTTGCCAGCGGGGCACTGGGCATGGGCTGCTGGAACTTCGTTGCAGACCGTCGCGAAGACCGGGTCGAAGTGATTGGCAGCGAAGGCCGGATCACTTTTTCAGTGTTCGATGAACACCCGGTCGAGCTGCACGCCGATGAACACCTCAGCCTGACCATCGAGCATCACGCACATATCCAATGGCACCACGTATTGGGTATGAATGCGCATATTCGTGGCGAGACGCAACACCCCGCCGTGGCCGAGCAGGCACTGAAGACCGATTGGGTGATGGACCAGATCCTCAAGCGCCACTGATTCTTCAGATCACACACAATCCCCTGTAGGAGCGAGCCTGCTCGCGATAAACCCGAGAACGCCGTGGGGTGTCAGGCTTCCAGCGTTATCGTTGACGACCATCGCGAGCAGGCTCGCTCCTACAGTTTTGGATTGCGTTGTGCATCTAACCTTATGCGCATTCGGTATTTCTCAACCCTGTCATAACTTATCTAAGATCACGTCATAACTCGTTATAACAAGTGATCTGCCATGACCGATAACGTTCTATCCCTGAGCAGCGTCCCGTTGCACACCCAGCTGCGAGATGTGCTGCGCGCCCGCATCCTCGACGGCGAATACCCGCAAGACAGCCAGATGCCTTCAGAAAGCGAGCTTGGCGCGTTGTTCAAGGTCAGCCGCATCACCGTGCGCCAGGCCTTGGGCGATCTGCAAAAGGAAGGGCTGATCTTCAAGATCCACGGCAAGGGCACTTTCGTCGCCAAGCCGAAAACCTTCCAGAACGTCAGCACCCTGCAAGGCCTGGCCGAGTCCATGACCGATCGCGGCTATGAGGTGATCAACCGCCTGCGCAGCTTCAAATTCATTGCCGCCGACAAGCTCGTGGCCGAGCGTTTGCAGGTCGCCGAAGGCGAGGTCGTGGCGCAGATCAAACGTGTGCGCCTGATCAATCGCGAGCCGGTTTCCCTAGAGATCACTTACCTGCCCAAGGCCATTGGCGAGCGCCTGGAAAAAGCCGACCTGGTCACCCGCGACATTTTCCTGATCCTGGAAAACGACTGCAGCCTGGCCCTGGGGCACGCCGACCTGGCCATCGATGCGGTACTGGCCGACAGCGACCTGACCCAGGCACTCAACGTCGAACCCGGCTCGCCGATCATGCGCATCGAGCGTCTGACCCACGATGTCGAGGGTCGTCCACTGGACTTCGAACACCTTTACTACCGTGGCGATGCCTTCCAGTACCGCCTGCGGATCGACCGGCAAAAAGGGGATCAGGCATGACCCGAAGTACATTGGAGCAGGAATACGACATCGTCGTGATCGGCGGCGGCACCGCCGGCCCGATGGCGGCGATCAAGGCCAAGGAACGCAACCGCGACCTGCGGGTGTTGTTGATCGACAAGGCCAACGTCAAGCGCAGCGGCGCGATCAGCATGGGCATGGACGGCCTGAACAACGCGATCATTCCCGGCCACTCGACACCGGAGCAGTACACCAAGGAAATCACCATCGCCAACGACGGCATCGTCAACCAGGCCGCGGTGTACGCCTATGCCACCCACAGTTTCGAAACGATCGAACAACTGGACCGCTGGGGCGTGAAATTCGAGAAGGACGAAACCGGTGACTACGCGGTGAAAAAGGTCCACCACATGGGTGCTTATGTGTTGCCAATGCCGGAAGGACACGACATCAAGAAAGTCCTGTATCGGCAGCTCAAGCGCGCGCGAGTGACCATTACCAACCGGCTGGTCTGCACCCGGTTGCTGACGGATCAAGAGGGTGCGGTCAACGGCGTGATGGGCTTTGACTGCCGTACCGCTGACTTCCACGTGATCAAGGCCAAGGCGGTGATCCTCGCTTGCGGTGCCGCCGGACGCCTGGGGTTGCCGTCTTCGGGCTACCTGATGGGCACCTACGAAAACCCGACCAATGCCGGCGACGGCTACTCGATGGCCTACCACGCCGGGGCCGAACTGGCGAACCTGGAATGCTTCCAGATCAACCCGCTGATCAAGGATTACAACGGCCCGGCCTGCGCCTACGTCACCGGCCCCTTGGGCGGCTACACCGCCAACAACAAGGGCGAACGTTTCATCGAGTGCGACTACTGGAGCGGGCAGATGATGTGGGAGTTCCATCAGGAACTGGAAAGCGGCAATGGCCCGGTGTTCCTCAAGCTCGATCATCTGGCCGAGGAAACCATCCAGAACATCGAAGAGATCCTGCACAGCAACGAGCGTCCGAGTCGCGGCCAGTTCCACGCCAATCGCGGCACCGACTACCGCACGCAGATGGTCGAGATGCACATCTCGGAAATCGGCTTTTGCAGCGGGCATTCGGCGTCGGGGGTGTGGGTCAACGAGAAGGCCGAGACCTCGGTCAAGGGCTTGTACTCGGCTGGAGACATGGCTGCGGTGCCGCACAACTACATGCTCGGTGCGTTCACCTATGGGTGGTTCGCTGGCCACAACGCAGCGGATTTTGTCGCCGGACGCGAGTTTTCAGCGCTGGATGCCCGGCAGATCGAAACCGAAAAACAACGGGTCTACGCACCGCTGGATCGCGAACACGGCCTGCCGCCAGCGCAGGTCGAGTACAAGCTGCGGCGCTTGGTCAACGACTACCTGCAACCGCCGAAAGTGACGAAGAAGATGCAGATCGGCCTGCAACGCTTCAGCGACATTCAGCGCGACCTCGACCAGATCAAGGCCCACAACGCCCACGAGCTGATGCGCGCCATGGAAGTCAGCATGATCCGCGACTGCGCCGAAATGGCCGCCCGCGCTTCATTGTTCCGCGCCGAAAGCCGCTGGGGGCTTTACCACCATCGCGTCGATCACCCGCAACGTAACGACCGCGACTGGTTTTGCCATTGCCACCTGAAGAAAGACGAGAACGGTTTGATGAGCAGTTTCAAGAAAGCCGTCGAGCCTTACATCATCCCGCTCGATGCCGACGAGATGCAGGCTTACGACCGACTGCGGGTCGGCGCGGATGCGGCCTGAGCATCACCCAAGAGAGACTGTGAAATGGCCTATCAAGCCCAGGAAATTTTCTTCCGTTCCAACGCCCCCGTCACCGTCGACGAGGACAAATGCATCGCCCACAAAGGCTGCACCGTGTGCGTCGACGTTTGCCCGATGGACCTGCTGGCGATCAACCCGGCCACGCAAAAGGCCTACATGGCATTCGACGAATGCTGGTACTGCATGCCCTGTGAAAAGGACTGTCCGACCGGGGCGGTGAAAGTGGAGATCCCTTACCTGCTGCGCTGAAATGCAGTCCATGTGGGAGCGAGCCTGCTCGCGATGAGGCCCGCTCGAACAACCCAAAACGCCATCCGGCACCACCGGACGCCTGATTCAAGACACCCCTCGTTTCCCACCACGCCCTGATCGTGGCGGAGACGAACATCCAATAAATGATTCGAGGGGAAACACTCATGATGTTGCGTGCAGCTTTGGCCGGTCTGGTACTGGCTTCATTCACCTTGCCGGCGTCAGCCGAAACCATCCGCATTGCCATCGGCACCCAGGACACCACCATCAACTGCGCCGCCGGTGGTCTGTTGATTCGTGAGTTGGGCCTGCTGGACAAATACCTGCCCCACGACGGCCGATACAAAGATGCCCAATACGAGGTGCAGTGGAAAAACTTCACCAGCGGCGCACCCCTGACCAACGAAATGGTGGCCGGCAAACTCGACTTCGGCGCCATGGCCGACTTCCCCGGCGCGTTCAATGGCGTGGCGTTCGAAACGGCGGGCAAGCACAGTCTGTTTATCAGCGTGCTGTCGGGCAGCACCAAAGGCAGCGGCAACGGCATCGTGGTGCCGAGTGCATCCGGCGTGCAGTCGCTGGCCGAGCTCAAGGGCAAGAGCATTTCCGTGCCGTTCGCCTCCACGGCCCATGGCATGCTGCTGCGCGCCGTCGCGGCCCAGGGCTGGGACCCGCTCAAGGATGTGAACATCATCGCCCAGCCGCCGGAAGTCGCCGGTTCCGCATTGCAGGCCGGCAAGATCGATGCTCACGCTGACTTCGTGCCCTTTGCCGAACTGTTCCCCAGCCGCGGTTTCGCCCGCAAGATTTATGACGGCGCCCAGGCCAACGCGCCGACCTTCCACGGTGCGCTGGTCGATCAGGCCTATGCGAAGAAGTACCCGGAAATCGTCGTCGCTTACCTGCGGGCGAGTATCGAAGCCAACCAGCTGCTGGCGGCTGAGCCGGAGAAATACAGCGAGTTGATCGCCAAGGTCACCGGGGTCGATGCCGAGGTCAATTATCTGTTCCATGGGCCACTCGGTGTGCAGACCCGCGACCTGAGCTGGAAGCCGGAATACCGCCAGGCCGTGGGCACCGCCATCGATACCCTCAAGTTGTTGAAGAAGGCCGATCGCGGTCTGGATCTCAACACCTTCATTGACGACCAATACATCCGCGCCGCCTTCAAGGCCTCGAACCTGGACTACAGCGCGCAACTGGCCAGTTACGGTCTGGCGCCGCTCAAGGCCGTCGATGCCGCCAGCGGCCAAGCCATCACCGACTTCAGCCACGTGGCGGAAATCTGGGTGCGCGGCGAGCCGAAAGTCCGCCAGTACGCCTCGCCGCAAGCGGCGTTTGCCGCGCTGGCCAGCCTCAAGCAGGAAGGCCGGAGCATCCGCGCGGTGTACGCCCAGGCCAGTGACAGCGGGATCAAGCTGCTGGCGGATCAGGCGTGGTTTGCCACCGACGGGAAAGGGCAGCTGAGCGCGTTCCTGCTCAAAGGCCAGGCCCAACAGTTCGCCACGGCGCAGGGCGGCAAGGTCTTTGACTTTACCGATGCCACTGCCCAGGCCGTGGCTGTTCGCTAACAGCCGAAACACCACAGCCCCCTGTAGGAGCGAGCCTGCTCGCGAAAAACGTCCAGACAACGCGATCCGTCAGACAGCGCGCGTAATCGTTGGCGTTCTTCGCGAGCAAGCTCGCTCCTACAGGAGGTGGGTTGAGAGGAATAATTGTGTACCGATCATATTCACGCTGGATCCCCAGAGCCGCGTCCTTGCTGCTCTGCCTGCTGTTCTGGCAACTCGCCGCCAGCCACCACTGGAACCTCGGCCTGGTGACCTTCGCCAATGTGCCGACCCCGCTTGCCGTTATCGACGCTGCGCTGGGCCTCGGCGACTCGGGCAAGCTCGCCCAGCACCTGGGCAGCAGCCTCGGCCGGGTGTTCGCCGGTTACCTCGCGGCGCTGATCATTGGCGTGGCCCTGGGCCTGGCCATCGGTCGCTCGAAATGGGCCGAAGATCTCTTGCTGCCGCCCCTGGAGGTGCTGCGCCCGATCCCGGCAGTGGCGTGGATTCCCCTGGCGATCCTGATGTTTCCCTCGTCGGAACTGTCGATGGTGTTCATCACCTTCACCGGCGCATTGTTCCCGATCCTGCTCAACACCGTGCACGGCGTCGAAGGCGTCGATCCACGGCTGATCGCCTCGGCGAAAAGCCTCGGGGCAGGGCGCCGGGCAATCCTGCTGGAGGTCGTTCTTCCGGGCGCTGCGCCGAGCATCATCACCGGCCTGGCCATCGGCATGGGCACCTCGTGGTTCTGCCTGGTGACGGCGGAAATGATCTCCGGCCAATTCGGCATCGGCTATTACACCTGGGAGTCCTACACAATCCAGAACTACGCCGACATCGTCGTCGGCATGCTGCTGATCGGCGTGCTCGGGATGGGCAGCAGCCTGTTGATCAAGCGTCTGGGCGGGCTTTTCACGCCTTGGCATCGGCCTCGAGGAAAAGCCTGATGAGCGTTTTTCAACACCTGGAAGGGCGTATCGACATTCGCGGGCTGTCGATCAGCCTGGGCGAGGGGGGCGCGGCTTTCGAAGCGGTACAGGGCCTCGACTGCCAGATCGAGCCAGGGCAGTTCGTGTGCATTCTTGGGCCGTCCGGTTGCGGCAAGTCCACCTTGCTCGGCGCCCTGGCCGGCCACCTGCAACCGCGCACCGGCACGCTGAAAGTCGATGGCGCAGCGGTGTCGGGCCCATCGCCCCAGCGCGGCATGGTGTTCCAGCAGCACACACTGTTTCCTTGGCGCACGGTGCGTGACAACGTCGCCTTCGGCCTGAAAATGCGTGGCGTCGGAAAGGCCGAACGGCACAAGGCGGCGGATGAAATCCTCGCCCTGGTGGGCCTCGAAGGTTTTGCCGGGCGCTGGCCCGACCAGCTCTCCGGCGGCATGCAGCAACGGGTGGAAATCGCCCGGGTGCTGGTCAACCGTCCGCGCCTGTTGTTGATGGACGAACCCTTTGGCGCCCTCGATGCCCTGACCCGGTTGAACATGCAGGAACTGCTGCTGGACATCTGGACGCGCATCCGCACCACCGTGGTGTTTGTCACCCATGACATCGACGAAGCGCTGTTCCTCGCTGATCGCCTGTTGGTCATGAGCTCGCGCCCCGGGCGAATCATCGAAGACCTGTGCCTGGACTTCCCCAGGCCGCGCAGCACGGAACTGATGACCCGCCCTGAATTCTCGCACCTCAAGCGCCATTGCCTCGAACTCCTGCGCCACGAAGACGGTCGGCAACTGCCGCGCCTGAACCCGCTCGGACTTCCCCCTGAAAACAAACTGCCGCGATTTGCCCTATGACCTCACGATTCGATGTAACCGATAACGACGACATTCTTGCCCTGCAACCGCGCCTGACCGATGACGACCCCGGCATACGCCGGATCGCGCTGATCGAACTGGCCGATCTCGAGGAGCCGGATGGCCTGCAGTGGTTGATCAATCGGCTGGCCGAAGACCCGATTGCAGACGTTCGCGCCGAAGCCGCGCGGTTGCTGGAAGCCTGGGAGGACGAGCCCGTAGTCGAGGCGTTGTGCCAGGCGCTGACGGATCCATCCCCGGCGGTGCAGGCGGCCGCAGCGCAGAGCCTTAGCCTGCTCAAGAGTGAAGCGGCGGGCCGGGTCATTCTGCCGTGGACCGGGCACGCCGACAGCGGTGTACGCATTGCCACATTCAGGGCGTTGCGCGAGTTGCGTTGCCCCGATGCCGCCACGGCGGCTGCCGCTGCATTGGACGATGAAAGCGCCAGTGTGCGCCGCGAGGCGGTGGGCGTGCTCGGCTGGCTCAAGCAACTCGATGCCTTGCCGGCCCTGGCGCGGTTGGCCAGCGCTGACCCGGACACTGAAGTTCGGCGTGCCGCCACCGGGGCGTTGGGCCTGGCGTCTGACGCGCAGGTGCTGCCGGCCCTGCGCCAGGCCTTGCGCGACGCTGCCTGGCAAGTCCGCGAAGAAGCCGCCACTACTCTGGGCAAGGTCGGCCACCTCGACGCCGGCCCGGCCCTGATCGACGCCTTGGGCGACGATTACTGGCAAGTGCGTCTGCGCGCCACCCGCAGCCTCGGTCGCTTGCGTTTTGTACCTGCGCTCGATGCGTTGATCGACACCCTCGGCCACCGCATCAGCAACTTGCGCAAGGAAGCCGCCCTGGCCCTGGGTGAATTGAACGACCCACGGGCCATCGCGGCATTGCAGGCCGCGCAGGACGACGGCGACCCGGAAGTGCGCAAGGCCGTGCGCATTGCCTTGAGTCAACTGCAATGAATCCGCTGGCGGTGGGTAATTCTCGAAGCAAACAGCAGTTGCGACTGAACTGGCCGGATGGTCGCGAACAGGTGTTGGATCATGCCGAATTGCGTCGCCAGTGCCCGTGTTCGCAGTGTCGGGCGTTTCGCATGCGGGGGCTGACGCCGATGGTTGATGGGCGGGTTCGGGTGATCGAATTGCACTCGCAGGGGTATGGACTGCAACTGGTGTTCAGCGATGGGCATGAGCGCGGGATTTATCCGTGGGCGTATCTCTCCAGCCTCACCGACTGAATCAAATTTCACTCATCATCGGGAGCTGTCGCAGTCTGCGACAGCTCCCCTCGTGTGCGCTTCTGTTTGCTTATGTTGCAAATACAGGTTCAGTAACGGCTCGGATAAACGCATCGTCCACAGTCTTTACTCCATACTTATGCATGAACTCACTACCATTGGCAAAGCGATTGAAGCGTTGCTGGCTAATCATATAAAAATAATCGCAATGGTTAATTACCTCATCAACATTGTGCGAGGAAACCAGAATAGCGGTGCCCTCCCTGGCGGCGCCCTGAAGGCATTGCCAAATATAACTACGAAACTCTGGATCTACACCGGCAGTAGGCTCGTCAAGAATCACGAAGTCTGCAGAAATTGAAAGAAGAGAGAGAGTAAAGAACCAGCGTGTCTCTCCGTAGCTGCATAACGATGATTTTTTGTTCCATATGTCTTGGTATCGGTTAACTATCGCAGGGCTCCATGCACTTAGTTTTTTTAAGGTTTTATCTTGTGTCATGGGATCGTTTGATGATAGCGCAGTCACCATTTTAAAAATGTCGCGCATTCGCAGCGGTGGGGGAGTGGTGATGATTTGAGAAAGGTATAAAAAGTGACTGAAGTCGTTTTTTATGAAACCGGACTTTGCTTTTTTAAGGTCACAGACGATATCGAAAAAAGTTGTTTTTCCAGAGCCATTGGGTCCCAGAATGCCGACAATGTCGCCTTGAGCAACCTCAAGAGATGCCTGGGTCAAGAGGGGGGTGTCTGAATAGGAGAAATCAATGCTCTGCGCCGTGAATTTTTTCATCAGTATCGGCTCCATACGGGATTGATTCTTAGGTGTTTGAACGTTTTGTGCAGTACTGAAATAAATAAAATAATTATTCCTGTTGTGGTGAGTTTGTTGGATTCAAGGCCTTGTTCCATTATCTGGCTTGCAAGTGTCAGTGGGTTTGCGAGGTTCAAAGCGTCGGTAATGGGGTTTGATCTGCTGGCACTCATTACTCCGAGGATCAACATGCAGAACGAAAAAATGGAAAGCAAAGTATTCGAGTTCTGAAAATTGATCGGTAGCAATGAGAATGCAGCTCCGAGAGCGCAAAACATCAAAAAGCAGATGTAAAAGCGTAGTGCGATATTCAGTAGTTCATTCAGGTCGTAGTTCCCAAATGGAAACTTGGTCGTTAAGTAAAAGGTTGTGCAATAAGATATCGATATTAGTGAGTAGGCAATGAAGTGCGATAAAAGAAAAATAAGTTTTGATTCCTTGGAGTAAATAAATGATCGAGTGAATCCACTTTCCCTTCTTCCGATTATATAAAAGGCGAATCCGAATAATGCGACGCTTGAGGATATGTAGGCATAAAACCATGCTGAAATAGTAATGTAGTTGCTCGAGAAATAGTTGGGGTCTTGCCTGGTTGTTGCAAGAAAATAGAACATCGCACAAGGTGATATCATGATCCAGAAAAAGGCAATGGGCTCTTTCAATTGTTCTTTCATGAATATGGAGGTTAGGGAAAAAACTCTGGGTAAGATATTTTTAGTCATTGGGTTGTGCTTTTCAGGATTGTTGTTTTTTATTTTGCTTTTATTTGTTGGGTTGCCGCTTGGTATTAAGTGGTGCTGCAAGGATTAGTTGATTTTACTGTTGGGTGCAAGCGAGAGAATTTTGTGTTGTAGGGGGATTCCTGCATGCTTTTAAGATGCGTCCTACATGATGTTAGGAATCTTGGTGGCTTGGTTTGGTTTTAGTGTGGATAGTCTCTAGTGTGGAACTGTGGAATTCCTTTTTGAATCTGTATTTTAGTTTTCGGCAAGCAGAAATGATCCTGCTATGTTGAGTAGAATATTTCTGTAGGAATAAATGTGCGTTTTGTACTTTTGTATGGATTTTTATTTTCTTCAGATGCTGATTTTTTTAGAAAGGCGACGAACGGTAGATCTTGTTTTTTTGATCGTCCGTTTTGTTCGAGTAAGGAGTACTGGGCTTTACGTCTGCGGGTTATCGAGTTGCACGCCAGGGCTATGGCCTGCAACTGATCTTCAGCGATGGGCATGAACGGGGGATTTATCCGTGGGCCTATCTGGCTGGACTCACAGGCTGAACCGGCCTCCTGTAGGAGCTGCCGCAGGCTGCGATCTTTTTGCTCTGGTCTCAAGGAAGATTACTTATGATCTCCATTGCCGATCGCTTATCACCTTATGCTGAAGCACTGAGCGTCTCGTCTTTTCGCAAGTTGCTCATCGGCCAAAGTCTCTCGATGGCCGGCGACGCTATTTGTCTAGCCGCACTGCCAATAGCGCTTATCCGGACCGGCTACGGAGGAGAAGTATTCGGTTTTGTTATGGCGGCAGTCGGGGTAGGGAGCCTGATCGGGGCCCTGGTCGGAGGTTTGCTGGCGGATCGAAAGTCGCCGAAGCAAGTACTGATTTACACCGACACGGCGAGGGGTTTTGCGCAACTGGCCGCGGTGGCGCTGATCGTCTTCGGTGCGCCCTGGTGGTGGCTGGTCTTTGCCTATCTGATATTTGGCATCGGTATAGGGGTTTCCCGTCCGTGCGCTCAGGTACTACTCGTCAATTTGCTGCCCAAGCAAGCACTGGTGGCTGGCAATGGTGCGATGAACTTTGTCGACAACCTGGTCGCTGTGCTGTTTCCCGCGACGCTGGGTGTATTCATCATTTTCTGGGATCCGGTCTGGGGCATATTGATCGATGGTCTGACATTCTTCTGCGCCGCCGTTTATACGGCGATGTTGCCTAATGTGAAGGCCCATGAGTTCGAAGAGGAGTTCTCGATCCGAGAAGCGGTCAATGGCATTGCTATCGTTACCGGCAACTCCACGCTTTTGCTGGGCTTCGCGGCCACCCTCGTGGTGAACGTATTGTGTTTCCCGATTTTCCTGGTCGTCGCGCCCTATGCGATCAGCGATCGATTCAACGAAGAAATGTGGGGGGTGTGTCTGGCCGCCTCGGGATTCGGTGCGTGCATTGGATCAATCATCACGGTGCTTGTTTCCGGACATAAACGACTGATTGGACTTGCAGTGACCTGCGGTTTGTTCCTGGCTGGCGCGATGGCCCTTCTCGGCATGGGAAGCTCGTCCTGGATGGCGATACTGGGGGCGACCCTGGTGGGGATTGTCGAAGCGTCCTGGTTGACTGGTTGGGCCACGGCGATGCAGACACTGTCTCCCGAGAAGGACCTTGGCAAAGTGGTGGCAGTCGATACGTTCTTTACCAGTGGCGTGCACCCCTTCATTTATCTCGGTAGCGGAATCGTCGGCGGGATGGTCGGTTATTCCCAGACCCTTTCCCTCACGGCAATCCTCAGCGCCGTAGGCACACTGTTAATTGTTCTGGTGTCCTTTACGCTCATGCCAAGGATGCGCGGGTTCGGGTGATCGAATTGCACTCGCAGGGGGTATGGCCTGCAACCGGTGTTCAGCGATGGGCATGAGCGCGGGATTTATCCGTGGGCGTATCTGGCACGACTCACCTCTTGAGTCACTGAAATCCAATGTGGGAGCGAGCTTGCTCGCGATGAGGCCCGGTCAGTCGACACACATGTTGAATGAAAGACCATCGCGAGCAAGCTCGCTCCCACAGGTCACTGGTCCTGCCACCAGATGATTGACGGTCCTTGCCAGGCAAAAGCCAAAAGAGTACAAATGTACTCCATGACGACTCTGACTCCCCGCCGTACCGCCATCCTGACCTTTATCCGCGATCGCATCGCCGAGCACGGTCAGCCTCCGAGCCTCGCTGAAATCAGCGAGGCGTTCGGTTTTGCCTCCCGTAGCGTGGCGCGCAAGCATGTGCTGGCGCTGACCGAAGCCGGGTTTATCGAGGTCAACCCGCATCAGGCCCGGGGCATTCGCCTGCTCGGGCAGCCGCCGCGTCCCGAGTTGCTGGACATTCCGGTGCTCGGCCGGGTGGCGGCCGGTGCGCCGATCGGGGCCGATGCGGAGGTCCATAGCCGCTTGCTGCTCGATCCGTCGATCTTTTCGCGGGTGCCGGACTACATGCTGCGGGTCCGGGGTGACTCGATGATCGAGGACGGCATTCTCGATGGCGATCTGGTGGGCGTGCATCGCAACCCCGAGGCGCTCAATGGCCAGATCGTCGTGGCGCGACTCGACGGCGAAGTCACCATCAAGCGCTTCGAGCGGGTCGGCGATGTGGTTCGCCTGCTGCCACGCAACCCGGCCTACCAGCCGATCATTGTCGAGGCCGACCGGGACCTGGCCATCGAAGGCGTGTTCTGTGGCCTGGTGAGGCAAGGCTGATGGGTGCCGTCGTTGCGCTGGATACGCTGTTCAATGGCGGCCAGGTCTGGAAGGGCCGGCCTGCGCCACCGGCTGCCAGCCCGCAACCCACCGGGCATGCCGCGCTGGACGCCGCATTGCCCAGCGGAGGCTGGCCGGAGGCGGCGCTGACGGAAATCCTCTTGGCCGGGCAGGGCGTGGGCGAGTTGCAACTGGTGTGGCCGACGCTGGCACGGCTGTCGGCGGCGGGCGAGCGCATCGTGCTGGTGGCGCCGCCTTATGTGCCGTATCCCCAGGCGTGGCAGGGTGCCGGGGTCGATCTGCGTCAGTTGTCGATCATCCAGGCCAGCGAGCGCGATGCGCTGTGGGCCGCGGAACAATGCCTGCGTTCGGGCAGTTGCGGCGCGGTGCTGTGCTGGCCGCACAAGGCCGATGACCGCGCCTTGCGCCGCTTGCAGGTGGCGGCGGAAACCGGCCAGACCCTGGCCTTCGCCTATCGCCCCCTCAGTGAAGCGATCAACCCTTCGCCGGCGGCCCTGCGCATTGCCATCGATGCCCGACCGGCACAACTGCGTGTGCTCAAGTGCCGCGGTGGCCTGGCCCGTTCGGCGCCGATTGCCTTCGCCGTGGGGCATTGAGGTTGCCATGCGCTGGGTCTGCATTGTTTTCCCGCAATTGGCGCTGGATGCGGTACTGCGTCAGCGCGCCGATCCCGATGAACCCCTGGCGTTGCTGACCGGCCCGGCCCAGCGTCGGGTGCTGCAGGCGGTCAACGGCGCGGCGCGGGCGCTGGGCTTGCGTCCTGGCCAGTCCATGAGCGCGGCACAGGCCTTGAGCAAAGGTTTTGTCACGGCCGAATACGACGCCGCTGACATCGAACACTGGCAGCAGTTTCTTGCCGCCTGGGCCTATCGCTTCAGTTCCCAGGTCAGTGTGCATTACCCCCGGGCCGTGGTGTTCGAGATCGAATCCAGCCTCGGTTTGTTCGGCGCCTGGCCGCAATTCGAAGCGCTTTTGCGCCGTGAGCTCGACGAACTGGGATTTCGGCACCGCATCGTGGCCGCGCCCAACCCGGTGGCGGCGCGGGTGCTGGCCAACGCCTATGACGGTCTGGTGGTGCCGGACGATCAAGCCTTGCAGCATCACCTGGGGCAAATGCCTGTCGACCGGATCGGCCTCGAAACCTCGGTCGCCACGGCCTTGTCGCGCATGGGCCTGCGCACCTTGAGCCAGGTGCAGGCGTTGCCCAGGCACAGCCTGGCCCGGCGTTTCGAGGTCCAGGTGCTCAAGCATCTGGATGCCCTGTTCGGTTTGCGGCGGCTGGCGCTGGCGTTTTACCTGCCGCCGGACCGCTTCGATGTGCGTATCGAGCTCAATTTCGATGTGCAGTCCCATCAAGCCTTGCTGTTTCCGTTGCGCCGGCTGACTGGCGACCTGTCGGCGTTCCTCTGCGGTCGCGACAGCGGCGTACAGCGTTTCGACCTGCATCTGGAGCATGCCGGGTTGCCGGACACGGTCATCAAGGTCGGCCTGCTCAGCGCCGAGCGCGATCCGGCGATGCTCTTCGAGCTGGCCCGGGGGCGGCTGGAGCAAGTCCAGGTCGAGGCGCCGGTGCGCAGCTTTCGCTTGCGCGCCGAGGATTTGCCGGCCTTCGTGCCCCAGCATCGGGAACTGTTCGACGATCGCCCGCAGCAGTCCTTGCCCTGGGAGCAACTGCGCGAGCGCCTGCGGGCACGGCTAGGGGATGACGCGGTGCATGGCTTGGGTTTCCAGGCCGATCACCGCCCCGAGTGCGCGTGGCGGGCCAGTGCCGCCAGCCAGCCTTGCGCGGTGCCGGCCGCCGTGAAACGGCCGGGCTGGCTGCTGACTGACCCCTTGGCTGTGCATCAGGGCTCGGCGCGCATCCTCATGGGGCCGGAGCGTATCGAGTCCGGCTGGTGGGACGGTGACGACGTACGCCGTGACTATTACCTGATCGAAACCCGTGCCGGCCAGCAGGGCTGGGCCTACCGGGCGGTCGGTGAGGATGGCCCGTTGTGGCTGCAGGGCTGGTTCGCATGAGCATCGAATATGCCGAATTGCACTGCCTGTCGAACTTCAGCTTCCAGCGCGGGGCGTCCAGTGCCCTCGAGCTGTTCCAGCGCGCGAAACAACAGGGTTATCAAGCCCTGGCGATCACCGATGAATGCACCCTGGCGGGCATCGTTCGCGCCTGGCAAGCGGCGAAGTCCGTGGAGTTGCCGCTGATCATCGGCAGTGAAATACGCATCGAGAACGGCCCGAAACTGGTGCTGCTGGTGGAGAGCCTCGAGGGCTATCAGGCGCTGTGCCGATTGATCACCCGCGCCCGGCGGCGCACGCAGAAAGGCCAGTATCAGGTGCTGCGCGAAGACTTCAGCGAACCGTTGCCGGGGCTGTTGGCGTTGTGGGTGCCGGACGCTGTCGATGCCCTTGAACAGGGCCGCTGGCTCAAGCAGGTCTTCGCCGAACGCCTGTGGCTGGCGGTGCAACTGCACCGCGGTCAGGACGATACCCAGCGTTTGAATAATCTGCTGACCCTGTCCAGGGAGCTGCGGATTCCCCCAGTGGCCAGTGGCGATGTGCACATGCACGCTCGCGGCCGACGCGCCTTGCAGGACACCATGACGGCGATCCGTCATCACCTGCCGGTGGCCGATGCCGGGTTGCGCCTGCATCCCAACGGCGAACGCCATCTGCGCAGCCTCGATGTGCTGCAGGCGCTTTATCCGCCAGAGTTGCTGGCAGAAACGCTGAACATCGCCCGGCGCTGCACCTTTGATCTTGGCCAGTTGCGTTATCAATATCCTCGCGAACTGGTGCCAGAAGGGCACAGCGCAGAGTCCTGGCTGCGGGCGTTGACCGAGCGTGGCATGCGCGAGCGATGGCCCGACGGTGCAAGCGACAAGGTTCGCGGGCTCATCGACAAGGAGCTCGGGCTGATCGCCGAGCTGGGTTATGAAAGCTATTTCCTTACCGTTCAGGACATCGTCGCCTTCGCCCGGCGCGAGAAGATTCTCTGCCAGGGCCGAGGCTCTGCGGCCAACTCGGCGGTGTGTTTCGCCCTGGGCATCACCGAGATCGACCCCGAGCGCATGAACATGCTGTTTGAGCGTTTTCTCTCCAGGGAGCGCAACGAGCCGCCGGATATCGATGTGGACTTCGAGCACGAACGCCGCGAAGAAGTCTTGCAGTACGTATTCCAGCGCTATGGTCGAACCCGCGCGGCATTGACGGCCGTGGTCAGCACTTACCATGCGGCCGGGGCGGTGCGCGATGTGGCCAAGGCGTTGGGGCTGCCGCCAGACCAGATCAATGCCCTGGCCGATTGCTGTGGTCACTGGAGTGATGAAACGCCGCCCGTGGAGCGCCTGCGTGAAGGCGGTTTCGACCCTGAAAGCCCGGTGTTGCGCCGGGTGTTGAGTTTGACGCAGCAACTGATCGGCTTCCCCCGGCACTTGTCCCAGCACCCCGGCGGCTTCGTCATTTCCGAGCAGCCGCTGGATCACCTCGTGCCGGTGGAAAACGCCGCGATGGCCGAACGCACGATCATTCAGTGGGACAAGGACGATCTGGACGCGGTCGGTCTACTGAAGGTCGATATCCTCGCTCTGGGCATGCTCAGTGCGATACGCCGTTGCTTTGATCTGTTGCGCCGTCATTGCAATCTGGATTTGAGTCTGGCGACGGTCCCCTCTGAAGACTCGCAAACCTACGACATGATCGGTCGCGCCGACACCATCGGCGTGTTCCAGATCGAGTCCCGGGCGCAAATGTCGATGCTGCCCAGGCTCAAGCCCCGCAAGTTCTATGACCTGGTGATCGAGGTGGCCATCGTTCGCCCCGGACCTATCCAGGGCGGCATGGTGCATCCGTACCTGCGTCGTCGAAACAAGGAAGAGCTTGAAACCTACCCCTCCGAAGAGTTGCGGGAGGTGTTGAAACGCACCCTTGGCGTGCCACTGTTTCAGGAACAGGTGATGCAGATCGCCATCGTCGCCGCCGACTACAGCCCCGGCGAGGCCGACCAGCTACGCCGCTCCATGGCTGCCTGGAAACGCCACGGCGGGCTCGAACCGCACAAGGATCGACTGGCCGCCGGCATGAAGAAAAAAGGCTACACGCCGGAGTTCGCCGCGCAGATCTTCGAGCAGATCAAGGGCTTTGGCAGCTACGGTTTTCCCGAGTCCCACGCGGCCAGTTTTGCCTTGTTGACTTACGCCAGTTGCTGGTTGAAATGCCACGAGCCGGCGGCCTTCGCTTGTGCGCTGATCAACAGTTGGCCGATGGGGTTCTACAGCCCGGACCAGATTCTGCAGGACGTCCGGCGCCATCATTTGCAGGTTCGCCCGGTGGACGTGCGCGCCAGCGACTGGGATTGCAGCCTGGAACCGATCAGTGGTGCGCAACCGGCGATTCGCTTGGGGCTACGCATGATCAAGGGCTTTCGCGAGGACGATGCCCGACGCATCGAGGTGGCACGCTCCAAAGGGGCGTTTGCCGACATTGCCGACCTCGGCGAACGGGCGCGACTCGATGCCCGCGCCCAGGAGCAACTGGCCGATGCGGGCGCGTTGCGTGGCCTGGCCGGCGACCGGCATCGGGCACGTTGGGAAGTGGCCGGGGTACAAAAGCAGCTGGGCCTGTTTGCCGGCCTGCCGAGCCGGGAGGAGGATGCGGTGTCGTTGCCCAAACCCACCGTGGGCGAAGACCTGCAAGCCGATTACGCCAGTGTCGGCACCACCCTCGGGCCGCATCCGTTGGCCCTGTTACGCGGTGAGTTGAAGGCGCGGCGCTGCCGCAGTTCGAAGGAGTTGCTGGACGTCGAGCACGGTCGGCCGGTCAGCGTTGCCGGGCTGGTCACCGGCCGACAACGCCCGGCCACCGCCAGCGGCGTGACGTTCGTCACCCTTGAGGACGAGTTTGGCAACGTCAACGTGGTGGTGTGGCGCGACCTGGCCGAGCGTCAGCGCCAGGTGCTGGTCGGCTCGCAGTTGCTCAAGGTCGATGGGCGCTGGGAGAAAGAGGGCGAGGTCCGGCATCTGATAGCCGGGCGCTTGAGTGATTTGAGCCCGCTACTGGACGGTATCAGTGTGCGCAGTCGCGATTTCCGCTGACGACGCGTTCCCCTGTAGGAGCGAGCTTGCTCGCGATGAACCTGAGAGCGCCGCGGGGTGTCAGGTTACCAGCGGTATCGTTGACGACCATCGCGAGCAAGCTCGCTCCTACAGGTTTTGTGCAATCTCTGGTTATTTGGTGGCAGGCCAAAACCGCTCGCCACCCCCCGGCGCATCCGTCCAGGCCTGCAACGAGCGTGTCGGCAAGTCGAAGTAATCCCGCGTACGCGCATAGCCATGCCCGCCCATGCGTCCGATCGCATCCAGCCCCAACTGGTCGATGTACAGGGTTTTCGGATCGATCAGTTCGTCACGCACATGGGCCATCAGCACTTCACCAAAGATAATCTCCCGGGATTGGCCGATGGACAGGGCCATCATCCGCCGACACTCCAGCGCCACCGGAGCTTCGCCGATGCGCGGGCATTTGACCGTGGTGCCGGGGATGGCGGTGAGGCCGGCGGCGGTCAGTTCATCGAAGCCGGGGGCGAAGGGCACGGCGCAGACGTTCATGGCTTCTACCAGGGCATCGCTGACGATGTTTACGGTGAATTCCTGATTGAGCTGGATATTGCGAGTGGTGTCCTTGGGGCTTTGGTCGCCGTAGTTTTCCACGCCCAGGGCGAGGATCGGTGGATCGGCGGAAAGCGCATTGAAGAAGCTGAACGGCGCCGCGTTGATCCGGCCTTCGCCGTCGACGGTGGTGACCAGGGCTATCGGCCGTGGCACGACGCTGCCGATCAGGATCTTGTATTTGTCCCGTGGGCTCAATGTGCTGAAGTCGAAGCTTTGCATGGGCAGAAATCTCTAGAGAAGTGGATCAATCGCGCTCAGTGGCGCCTGTGCGCTGTAGTCGTCGGCGAACGGGATGGCGGACTGGAACAGGCTTTTCCAGTCCGGTTGGCCAAAGGCCCGGTCGCTGTGGCTGCGCATCAATTTTTCGAATTGGCGTTGGGCCTGGCGTTGCAGGGCGGGGTAGTCGAGGCCCTCGACCTGGCCGTCCCGCATCACGCAGCGGCCGTCGATGTAACTGGCGATACAGTCGTCACCGCGACCGGCCAGGACTAGATTTTTCAGTGGATCGAATAGCGGCCCCAGGTGCATCCCGCGCAGGTTGAACACGGTGATGTCGGCCTTGGCCCCGGGCGCCAGGCGTCCGAGATCGTCGCGGCCCAGTGCCTTGGCACCGCCGAGGGTCGCGGCGTTGTACAGGTCCAGCGTGCTGGTCAGATCGTTACCGCCTTCCATAAGGCGAGCGATGTTCAGGCCCTGGCGCATGTTGTCCAGCAAGTCCGCCGGCCAGGTGTCGGTGCCCAGGGCGAAGTTGATGCCTTTGGCCCGATAGCGACCAAACGAATTCAGCGCCTCGCCGTCCCGGGCAAACACCACCGGGCAATGCACCAGGCTTGCGCTACCATCCACCACCCGTTGCAGGTCGTCATCGCCTCGGGTGTAGATGCCGTGGGGCAGCAGGCTGCGCGGGGTCAAAAGCCCAAGCTGCTGCAGCCAGCCCAGTGGCGAGGTGCCGCGCAGTTGCTCGACCATCGCCACTTCACCGAGGCCCTGGCAGCAGTGCAAACGCATCGGTGCGTTGAGTTCGCGGCTCAACGCGGCGGTGCGTTGCAGCAACGCCGGGGTGCAGGTCTGGATGCGATCGGGCAGCAGCGCACCGCGAATCAGGCCGTTGTGCGCACCGTCGAAATCCCGGAAAAACCGCTCGGCGGCGTCGAGCCCGGCCATGCCCCGGGCTTCGTCCCAGTGGTGCGCCAGGGTTCCATCGGCCTGCCAGTAACTCATGCCGCTCATGTAGCAGGGACCGAGGTAAGTGCGTAGCCCCAGTTCGGCGGCCACACCTGCCACCGCCGCAAATTCGTCGTAGGTCTCGGCCCATTCGCGGTAATACATCGAGGTGATCGGCATGGCCGTGGTGATGCCGTTGCGGATCAGTTGGGTGAAGGCGTAGCGGTATTTGAAGACTTCTTCTTCGGGGCTGTAGCTTTCCCGCGATCCACGCGCCAGATACTGTGCCGACCACATCCGGCCCATGTCGCGCTCGTCGCCGTTGTCCAGGGTCAGCACCGTGGAATCGAGATCGCCCAAGGCATCCAGATCGATGAAGCCGGGACCGATCAGCGCATTACCGTAATCAACCCACTGATCCACCGGCCCCGCATAACCACGTCCGACAAACTCGATGCGTGCGCCTTCGAACACCACTTCGCCATCGCGCCACAGCACATGCCGCGTGCCGTCGAAGCCGACTACGCAACTGGCCCGCAAGCCGATGCGCTTCACAAACGGCTTTCCAGCAAGCGACCACCCGCGGCAATCAACTGGCCCGCGCGATAGACCTGGCGCAGCGGCCGCGAAACCACCGCCTCACCCAGTGTTTGTACCGGCATCAACAGGAAGTCCGCCGGCTGGCCAATCTCCAGGCGATTGGCTTGGCAACCCAGCGCCTGGGCGCCATTGACGGTCGCCGCCTCGAACGCTGCCGCCAGTTCTTCGTCCTTGTTCAAGTCGAAGCGGAACGCCAGCAACATAGCCCGCTCCAGCATGTCGCCGTTGCCCATGGGCGACCAGGCATCACGAATACCGTCCGAGCCCAGGCACACATTCACGCCGGTTTCGCGCAGGGCCAGGAAAGGCGGCACCGCGCAATCGGCCGGGGCCGAGCTCATCAGCGAAATGCCCAGTGTCGCCAGGCGCTCGGCCACCGGTTTGACCTGGCTCCACGGCAACATCCCCAGGCAGTACGCGTGGCTGATCATCACCCGGCCCTGGCGGCCGAAGCGCTCGGTGTAGTCAGCAATCAGGGCGATCTGCCACAGCCCCAGCTCACCTTTGTCATGCAGGTGAATGTCGACGCCCCGGTCGAATTCGCTGGCCAGTTTGAAGACGAAATCCAGTTGTGCGACAGGGTCGTTATCGATACCGCACGGGTCCAGCCCTCCGACGTTCTCCACGCCCAGGGCCATGGCTTCGCGCATCAGTTCGGCGGTGCCGGGGCGACTGATCAGGCCGGTTTGCGGGAACACCACCAGTTGCAGGTCGATCAGGTCGCGGTAGTTTTCACGCAGTTGCTGCATGGCCTCGACATGCCGCAGGCCGAATTCCGGGTCGATGTCGACGTGGCAACGCATGGTCAGCGAGCCGCGGGCGATGCAGTTTTCCAGCAGGGCGCCGGCCCGTTGCGCAATCGGTGTGGTGACTTCACGCAGGATGCGCCGTTCGTTGGCGATGTAGTCCTTGAGGGTCGGGCCGGCACTGTTGGGGCGCCAGGGCTGGCCCCAGAGGGTTTTGTCCAGGTGCACGTGGCTTTCCACCAGGGCGGGGGTGAGCAACTGGTTCTGGCCGTCGATGTCGGTGGCCGACAGGGCTTCGTTCGAAGCGGGTCGGCGTTGGCTGAAGCGGCCGTTTTCGATCAGCAGGTCTTCGGCGGGGGCGCCGTAGGGGCGCACGTTGCGCAGCCAGTGGGGTTGATTCATTGCAAACCTCAAATTCAGTGGTGTCTTGGCGGGCCTCATCGCGAGCAAGCTCGCTCCCACAGTAGATCTTTGACGCTCACAAAATCCCTGTGGGAGCGAGCTTGCTCGCGATGGGCGCGACTCGGTCTAAAGGCAATCAGCCCTTGAGCTTGGCCCAAATGCGGTCCTGCAGCTCCCGCGCCTTGTTGCTGCATTCCTTTTCCGGGCGCAGGCGCGCGGCGAATTCGTCGGGCATGTTGATGGCGTCCATCACCCGCCATTTGGCGTCGATCAGCTTGTCGCTCTGGATGCCGTTGGCGTAGGCGATGGCGTTGGACACGGCGGCGGCGTTCTCCGGTTTCATCATCCAGTCGATGAAGATCTTCGCGTTGCCGGGGTGCGGTGCGCTTTTCGGTACGGCGAAGTTGTCCTGGAACATCGCCAGGCCTTCACGGGGGTAGACGTACTTGATGGTGCTCTTCTGCAGGGTGGCCCGCGCTGTAGAACCGTTCCAGTTCTGCATCATGATCACTTCACCGCTGGCCATGCGGTCGACGGTGTTGTCCGAGCTGTACATCTTCAGGAAGGGTTTCTGTTTTTGCAGCAGTTCGAGGATGCGCTTGGCGTCCTGCGGGTTTTCGCTGCACTCGTCGACATTCAGGTAGTGACTGGCGGCGTTGATCACGCTGCTGGAGGTGTCGAGGGCGGCGAGCTGACCTTGCAGTTCCTTGCGCGGCTCGAAGAACTCTTTCCACGAGTCGTCAAGCTTGCCGCCGGGCACCCGGGCGCTGTCATAGGAAAACCCGGTGGTGCCCCACAGGTACGGTGCCGAGAACTTGCGGCCGGGGTCGAAGCTCGGGTCGCGGAACGCCGGTTTGACGTACTGGAAGTTGGGCAGGGCCGAGGCGTCGATTTCCAGCAGCAGGTCCTGGTTGATCAGGGTGCGCATGATCGATTGCGACGGCACGATCACGTCGTATGCCGCGCCGCCGGCCTGCAACTTGGCCAACAGGGTTTCGTTGCTGTCGTAGCCGTCCATGGTGACCTTGATCCCGGTCTCCTTTTCGAACTTGGCCAGCAGGTCGACCGGGTAGTAGTCGGTCCAGTTATAGAAGAACAGCTCCTTGGGCCCGGCGGCCTGGGCGCTGAACGCCGTGAACGCGGTGACGCAACTCAAGGCCAGACCGGCAACGGCGAAACTCATGCTTTTCACTTTCTTGCTCATATAGAAGTCTCCAGGCTTATTGTTGTTTGCCGCGCTGTCCCAGCCAGAAGGCCAGCACTACCAGCACGATGGAAATCACCAGCATCAGGGTCGAAATCGCATTGATCTCCGGCGTTACGCCGGCCTTGATGGCTGAGAAGATGTATACCGGCAAGGTTGTCGAACCCGGCCCGGCGACGAAGAAGGTCATGATGAAATCGTCGAGGCTGACCACGAACGCCAGCACCGAACCGGACAGCACCGCCGGCCACAGCAGCGGCAAGGTCACCCGGCGAAACACCTGCCAGGGATTGGCGTACAGGTCGTTCGCCGCTTCCAGCAGGCTCTTGTCCAGGTCGTTGAGCCGCGCGCGGATCGGCAGGTAGGCGAAGGGAATGCAGAAGCCGATGTGCGCGACGATCACCGTCAGCAGACCAAGCTTGATCCCCAATGCCATGAACAGCAGCAGGGTGGCCACGGCGGTGACGATCTCCGGCAGGATCAGTGGCAGGTTGATCCCGCCCTCGACCATTTTCTGTCCGTAGAACGGCCGGTAGGTCGCCAGTGCCGCGAGCAGGGCAATCGCCGTGGCGCACACCGTAGCGATACTGGCGACGATGATCGAGTTGAGCGCCGCGGTCTGGATCGACGGGTTGGCCAGGATTCGCCCGTACCAGTCGAACGAGAACTCGGTCCACACCGTTGCCGAGCGGTTGGCGTTGAAGCTGTAGGCGATCAACACGAAAATCGGCAGGTATAGATAGGCCAGCATCAACAGGCTGACTTCACGGGTCAGCGGCAGTTTCTTCAGGTGCAGGGCGATCATGCTTGTGCTCCCGGGCGTTGGGTCTTGGCGGCTTTGCGGCTATAGAGGGCGTAGAGCACCAGGGACAGCAACATGATCCCCAGCAACAGGAACGACAGCGAACTGCCCAGCGGCCAGTTGCGCGCGGTACCGAACTGCTGCTGGATCAGGTTGCCGATCATCAGCGTCTTGCCGCCGCCAAGGATCGCCGGGGTAATGAAGGCTCCCAGGCTTGGCACGAACACCAGCAAGGCACCTGCGATCACCCCCGGCATCGACAGTGGCAGGATGATCCGCCGCAACGCGTGCCAGCGATTGGCACCCAGGTCATAGGCGGCTTCCACCAGACGCCAGTCGAGTTTTTCCAGGGTCGAGTAGATTGGCAGAATCATGAATGGCAGGAAGCTGTAGACCAGTCCGACGCTGACCGCGAAGTCGTTGTAGAGCAGGGTGATGCCGCCGGCCTGCGGCAACAGCGCGTTGAGGCTCTGGGCGACCCAGCCGTGCTCGCGCAGAATGATCAACCAAGCGTAGTTGCGGATCAGCAGGTTGGTCCAGAACGGGATGGTGATCAGCAACACCATCAGGTTGCGCCGACGGGGTGTCAGGCTCGACATCCACAACGCCACGGGGAAGCCGAACAGGAAACACAGGACCGTGGTGCCACCGGCCTGGAACACCGAACGCAGCAATGCCTGGGCGTAGACCCAGTTCAGCTCCAGTTCGCCATCGAAACCTTCCTGGAAAAACAGTTGCACGTAGCTTTGCAATTGCCAGTCGGCCTGCCAGTCGACGCCGCCATAGACGTTGCGCGGCAGCAGGCTGATGTAGCCCATGATGCCCAGCGGAATGGCGATCAGGGCCAACAGGGTCAGGACCACCGGGCTGAGCAACAGCGCACGGTTCAGGGCTGGGGAAGTGCTGCTGACACTCATCTCAGGCCTCCATCAACAGGCAGGCGTGGGGCGGCAGGTTGACTGCGACGCGATCACCCACCACCCGACCGTGGTTCAGGCCTTCGTTGTTCTCGCGCAGCATGACCTTGATGTCGTTGTTCAGGCGGCATTGATAAAGCGTGGCCGTGCCGACATACAGCACGGCCTCGATCACGCCGCGCAGGTGATGCGGCTGCGTCGGCTCGACCAGTTGCGAACGCTCGGGGCGGAACGCCAGTTGCACCTTGCTGCCGTCAAAGCCATGGGCCGGGCAGGGGATTTCCACGGGCATGCCGTTGGGCACGAAGAGCTTTTCGTTCTGTTGGCCACGTTTGATATGGCCGGGAAGGAAGTTGATGTCGCCGATGAATTGCGCGACGAACTGGTGTTGCGGCCGTTCGTAGATTTCATTGGGCGAGCCGATTTGCAGGATCTTGCCGGCGGACATCACGGCGATGCGATCGGACAGGGTCAGCGCTTCTTCCTGATCGTGGGTGACGAAAATGAAGGTGATCCCGGCTTCTTTCTGTACGCGCTTGAGTTCGACCTGCATTTCCTTGCGCAGCTTGAGGTCCAGGGCCGACAGCGGTTCGTCCAGTAACAGCACTTTGGGTTTTGGCGCCAGGGCCCGGGCCAGAGCCACCCGTTGCTGTTGGCCGCCGGACAGTTCGGCCGGTTTACGCTTGGCCAGGTGCTGCATTTGCACGAGTGCGAGCATCTCATCGACCCGCTGCGGAATCAGTTTGCGATCAAGGCCCTGCATCTCTAGGCCGAAGGCGATATTCTGCGCAACACTCATGTGCGGAAACAGCGCGTAACTCTGGAACACCGTGTTGACCCGACGCTTGAACGGCGGCAAATCGTTGACCGGTTCGCCCGCGAGGCGGATTTCACCGTCGCTGACATGCTCGAAGCCGGCGATGGTGCGCAGCAGGGTGGTTTTGCCGCAGCCGGAGGGGCCGAGCAGGGTGAAGAATTCGTTGTCGGCAATGTCCACCGAGACGTTATCGAGAGCTGGTGCCAGCCCCGGATCGTCGGAATATCGCTTTGAGACGTTTCGCACTTCGATTGCTGTTGGATGACCCATAATGGTGCATTCCTCTAATTATTGTATGCAAAATCTGGATGCAATTTAGAAATACCCGGATTAATCTGTCCGTGCAAGCCCCTTTTTCAATGGCCGTTCATTCGCCAGGGTCGTTTGCACAGGGCGCAAGGAGTTGATGAATGACGGAAAAGAAACTGGAAACCACGGTCGACCGCGTCTACCAAGGGGTTTACGAGGCGATCAGCAAGCGTTCGTTGCGTCCGGGCATGAAGCTCGGCGAAGCCTCTTTGGCCGAGCTGTTCAATGTCAGCCGCACGTCTGTCCGGGCCGCGCTCAAGCAATTGGAGGCCGACGGACTGGTCACCACCGAGCCCAATAAAGGTGCGTCGGTGTCGCTGCCCAGTGATGAAGAGATCCGTTCGCTGTTCGAAACCCGGCGTCTGGTCGAGATCGGCATCGTCAGTGAACTGTGCCGTCGTCGCGACACGGCGGTAACCCAGGACCTGCGCGATCACTTGCTGTTGGAGGATGAAGCGCATCAAAGCGGTGATCACGAGCGGTTGATTCACCTGCTCGGCGAGTTCCACATCAAACTGGCCCGCAGCCTGAACAACCCGGTGCTGCTCGACTGGTTCCAGAAGCTGATTTCCCGGGCGTCGCTGTATGCCGCCGCTCTGGATGACGACAGCCACGAAGCCTGCCGCGACGACGAACACTTGCGGCTGATCGAATACATCGAAGCAGGCAACCAGAGTGCGGCCATCGAGCTGACCTGCATGCATTTGAATGGCATCGAGAAGGCCATTCTGGATGTCGCGGCCACCCTGAAAAGCAGTTACAACCCGCTGAAGCACTTGATCGAGGTGTAGTGCACGGACTCTCGGTTATCGAGGACCAATTTGTGGGAGCGGGCTTGCTCGCTCCCACAAGGGGTCTCCAGTGGCCCGCGAGAATCAGCTATACCTCTATGAAACGAATAGCGTGCAGGATGCTCGAAACAAACGGGTGCAACTTACCGGGATAGAGCCAGCCGATGCAGTTTCTAGAGGAAAGCCACGGGTGCTCCGGGTGGAACGGCGAAATGGCCGGGCGCATTCGTGCGTTCGACTGGAGCCTGACCGAACTTGGCCCGCTAGATTCATGGTCCAGGAGCCTGAGCAGCGCGGTCCAGTTGATGCTCGCGTCCCCACTGCCGATGGTGATGCTCTGGGGCCAGTCCGGGTACATGATCTATAACGACGCTTATTCCAAGTTTGCCGGTGGGCGTCATCCGTATCTGCTCGGCTCTGCCGTGGAACTGGGTTGGCCGGAAGTTGCCGAATTCAATCGCCACGTGGTCGACACCTGCCTGGCGGGCGGCACCTTGTCCTATCGCAACAAAGAACTGGTGCTGCTGCGTGACGGGGTTCCGGAAGATGTCTGGATGGACCTCTACTACAGCCCGGTGGCCGACGATGACGGGCGCCCGGCCGGGGTCATGTCCATGGTGGTGGAAACCACGGAGCGGGTGATCTCCGAGCAACGGCGACAAGTGGCTGAAGACGCCTACCGCGCCGACAACGAACGGGTACGCCTGGCGCTCAACGCCGGCGCATTGCTCGGCTCCTTTGTCTGGGACATCAAGGCCAACGTGCTGACGGGTGACGAGCGCTTCGCGCGCGCGTTCTCCTATCCACCTGGGCAAGACCTGCAAAACCTGTCTCAGGAAATCGCTGAAAGCCGGATCCATCCGGATGACCGCAGTTGGGTTCAGGAACGAGTCAGACTGTCGGTGGAGACGGGCGAGCCCTACAACGTCGAATACCGGATCCGGCGCCCGGATGGCAGCTACCTCTGGGTACTCGCCAGTGGTTGTTGCGAGTTCAATGAGCAGGGCGAGGCGTTTCGTTTCCCCGGCGTGCTGATCGACATCCACGAACGCAAGACCGCCGAAGAGTCCCTGCTCAAGTTCACCCGCAACCTGGAACAGCGGGTGGCCGATGAGGTCGAGGCGCGGCTGGCGGCGGAAGAACAACTGCGCCAGTCACAGAAGCTGGAAGCCATCGGCGGTCTCACCGGCGGTGTGGCCCATGATTTCAACAACCTGTTGCAAGTGATCGCCGGCAACCTGCACCTGCTCGCGCGTCATGAACCGGGTAACGCCAATGTGCAGCGCCGGGTCTCGGCGTCGATTGCCGCCGTCGAGCGCGGTGCCAAGCTGTCTTCGCAACTGCTTGCATTCGCCCGTCGCCAACCCTTGTCACCCGCGGTCTTTACATTGCGGGAGATTTTCGATGGCTTGGCAGAGCTGTTGCTGCGTGCCCTGGGTGAAACCCTTCAGGTTCACATGACGGCACCTGAAGATTCCTGGAGCGTGTTTGTCGATCGCAATCAACTGGAAAACGCCATTCTCAATCTGGCGATCAATGCCCGTGATGCCCTTCAAGGCGAGGGCAGGATTGACCTTTGTGCGGAAAACATCACCCTCGATCGCAAATTTTGCGCCGCAAAGGGCATTGCTCCCGGGGACTATGTGCGGGTGTCTGTAACGGATACCGGTGTCGGCATGTCGCCGCAGGTGCTGGCCCAGGCGTTCGAACCGTTCTTCACCACCAAGGCCGACGGGCAGGGCACAGGGCTGGGGTTGAGCATGGTGTTCGGTTTCGTCAAGCAGAGTGGCGGTCATATCGAAATCGCCAGCGACGTGGGGCGGGGGACCCGGGTGCAGCTGTACTTCCCGCGCACCTTGCGCGCGGCCCCCAGCGAAACGTCGGGCCCTGATGTGCCGCAACGGGGCGGGCACGAACGCATCCTGGTGGTCGAGGACAATGAGGCCGTGAGGGTATCGGCGGTGGAGTTGTTGCGCGAGGAGGGCTATCAGGTCCTCACGGCCACCAACGGTGACGTCGCCATGCAAATGTTGCTGGAAGGGCTGGCGGTGGATCTGATTTTCACCGACGTGGTCATGCCCGGCCTGATCAAGAGTTCGGACCTGGCGGCCTGGGCGAAAGTGCAGGAGCCACCGGTGGCTGTGTTGTTCACCTCGGGGCATACCCGCGACATCATCTCGCGCAATCACCAGCTCAATCCCGACACTCACCTGCTAAGCAAACCCTACAACCCCGAAGCACTGACGCAGATGGTGCGCACGGTGCTTAACGGCTGACAAGAACAGGTGATTCTCCACGCAGGTTTTCAAAGGTGACCGAGTGATCGTCAACCCGTGGAGGCGCCGGTGCAGGCAAGGTTTTATCGCATTGGCGACCGGACGACGAACGGACACCGCTGGTCTGACAGGTGGTCGACAGAACAGGCTAACCGAGGCCATTCTGATAGTTGGTGAACGCAATTGATCGCGTTTCGCTGCCGATCAACAAACGGAGGTGTTCCATGCCGGTGCCCCATGACCTTTATCAGGATCTGAAACGCTCAAAGGAAGAAGTCCAGCAGAAACGCACCAAGGATCCGTTACTGGATTCACTGCTTAACAAGTATTCCCAGGCGGATGCCGAAGTGGTGAGAGCAGAGGAGGCCAAGTCCAACGATGACACCGTAAGGAAGCTCAAGGAGGCACGTCTGCTGGTCAAGGACAAGATCGTCAAGCAACTTGGCTCGTCGTCCTGACCCAGCGAGCTGCCACCGACGACCGGTGGCGGGAAAGTTGGAACGGCATCACAACCGGCACCTCGAATGTTCAGAGACCGCTGTTATGGCTCTCAACGAGGTGCCTCATGACCCAGCCCAAATACCCCAGTGAACAACAGGGTGGCTACGACCCGATCCCCACTCATCCCGAACCCCTGAGCCCCGAACACACCACGGTCAATCCCGAGGAAGAGCCGGGCATCGATGAGTGGCCGGATGATGAGGGTGTCGACATCGATCCAGAATGAACACCGCCCTCTGTAGGAGCGAGCTTGCTCGCGATGGTCGTTAACGATGCCGCGTGTTTACTGACTAAACGCAGTGCATTTGAGTCCATCGCGAGCAGGCTCGCTCCTACAGGGGGGGGGCTTCGGTGAGTTCAGGAAGGGGCCTGCTCATTGCAATGCCTTGCTCAACGGCAACCGCGCCATGTTCCGGGCTTTCAGCGAACCGAAATACAACCAGTCCCCATACTCGCGCACGGTGGTGATGGGGGAGTAATTGTCGCTGCTGCCGTCCTGCAGGTTGGCAATCACTTTGCCCTCAAGGTCCAGTCCCAGGACAAATCCGCGTTTTTCCACGGGCTTTGGCAAGACGGTCATGGCTCGCACGATCATTTTGCGCACGAACGGATGCGCCGCCGTGCCGTCGAGCAAGGCGTTCCGGGGTGCATACAGTGCCACCCAGAATCGGTCGTGACCATTGAACGACAGGTTGTCCGGCAGCCCCGGCAGGTTGTCGATAAACAGGTCGTGAGTGCCAGCCTTCGGACCGCTGAGCCAATAACGAGTGATGCGGTAAGCGCCGGTTTCATTGACCAATACATAGGCATCATCCGGTCCCAGGGTCACGCCGTTGGCAAACTCCAACTTATCCAGCACAACCGAGGTTTTGCCGGTCTGGAAGTCGTAGCGCAGCAGTCGACCGTCGCCGCTGTGTTCGATCACGGCCTCATCGTCGTGGCCATAGCCGAAGCGGCTCGAAGCATCGCTGAAGTAAGCGTAGTGACCGGGTTTGTCGATGGCCACGTCGTCGGTAAAACCGAAGGGAACGCCGCCGGCCTCTGTGGTCAAGGCCACCAGGCGTCCCTGAGCGTCGAGGGACAACAAGCCTTTTACGGCATCGGCAATCACCAACAGGCCATTGGGATGCCGGGCCAGGCCCAGTGGCCGGCCACCGGTATCGGCCAGGATTTTGGTGGTCTTGCCGTCCAGGCTCGTACGGATCAGGCGTCCGTCGTGCAGGCCGGTGATGAGCATGTCGTTTTCCAGCAACAAGGCTTCCGGCCCGTCGATATTGGCGGCGCCGACACGTTCCACCTCCTTGAGCCGCTGATTGTCGGCGTAGATTCCACTGGTGAGGGACGGCGCGGCTTGTGGTGTCCAGGCCACCGGTCGCACCTTGGTGGGCATCAGCATCAGGAAGGCGCCGATGACGACGATGACCAGCAACAGACATTTGAAGGTCCTGCTCACACGCCGACTCCTGTTGCGGCCAGATACTTCTGTGCCATGTCGCGCAATGCCCGCATCGACGCCGCCGATTCCCGATCGATGCGCCGCTTGAGCAACAAGCGGTTGGCAATGCGCATTGCCAGGCCGCTGAATTGATATTCCAGGGTGCGGACGAAACGTGTGTCTTCGCCTGTGGCATCGCATTCATAGGTCACCACCAGCGACAGGCCGTGGTCACCCCGGGCCTCGGCGCTCCAGCGCCGCCCGGGCAGGTACTCCGCCACCTCCCAGCGCAAGTGCCCGTCGCGCCCGCCGGCACGGATGTCTTCCTCGAATCGTGCGCCGGCATGCAGCGGGCCTTTTGGCCCGTCGATGCGCAGCGACGACGGATGCCATTGCGGCCAAAGGGTCACGGTGCTGGCGTAGGCAAGTACCTGGATCGGGTTTCCGGCAATGACAACCTGATGCTGCATGCGGGTCATGGGGGTTCTCGTCGGGTTGAGTGGCTCAGGTTCCGGCTCCCAATAGAGGGTGCCGAACAGGTAGTCCATTAGTGGGAAAACGATGTTGAAATTACGCGCCTGCATCAGTTCACGGCGGTGGTGCAGTTCGTGCAGCCGGCGCATCTGGCGGATCCACGGCAGCCGTGTGAGCGGGTTGCGCGACGGCAGATGCTCGCAGGCATGAAACACTTCATAAGTCAGGTAGCCGAGGACAAGAAGGCCGCCGACCAATCCGGCGATGTTGGTATTGATGTGCTTGAGCAGCCACCAGAGGGGCAGGGCGACGGCGAGGGTATGCAGCACGATCAGCCACGCTGGAAACAGAATCACCCGCCAGTCGCGGGCGCTGTCGTAGGTCATGTGGCCGGGGGTGAAAAAGCTGTGGTGGTCGCCTGCATGACGGGCGTAAAACAGCCGGGCGAAGCTCTTTTTATGATGCCCCAGGTGGCGATGCACCATGTACACACCAAGGTTGAATAACAGCAGCGTGACGGGCACCGCCAGCCATTCCGTTGGCCGCACCTGATGGACGTTGCTCCAGAAGACGCTGATCGCCAGTGCCCCGAACACCAGGACAAACGCGCCATGCAGCCAAGGGTTGTAGAGCGGATGAATGTCGGCGCGGTAACGGCCGCGGAATCCTTCGGTGGTCTGCCTCACTGCAATCACCTGTCGTTTTTGTTATCTCTTTCAGATTAGCCGATCCCGGTGATTTGACGGACCGAACCTTAAGGACACAACGGCCATGATCCGGTGCAAACCGGTCTCAGGTCAGCGGATCCCATCGCTGCGACCAGTCTTCGTCGGAGTCGATGACTTTACGCAGCAGGTCGAAGGCGCGTTGCAGCGTCGGCGAGTCACGATCGCGCGAGTAGACCAGATAGGTCGGGTAGTTGAATTCCGGCGCCTTGGGCACCCGCTCCAGGGCGCCGCTTTGCAGATAACTCTGCACGACGCGGGTGCGGAAGTAGCCACTGCCGCCGTTTTCGAGAAGATACTGCAAGCCCAGCGGGCCCAGATTGAAACTCAGCGCAGCCTTGGCCTTCTCCGGCAGCGCGGCGTCGTGTTGGCGTCGAAAATCAGCCCCCCAATCGATGTAAACATAAGGATCGGGCTTGTCGGCCAGGCGCACGAGAATCAGTTTTTCTTCGAGAATCTGCTCGACCTGCAGACGTGGCCAATATTCGGGCTGATACACCAGCGCGGCATCCAGAACGCCCAACTCCAGTTGGCGCAGCAGGTTTTCGCCGTCGCGGATTTCCATGCGCAGGGCATGGCTGGGGATGTTCTTGCGAATTTCGCCGGCCCAGCCGAGCATCAACGGGTTGCACAGACTCACCTCGCCACCGATGTGCAACACATCGCGATAACCTTCGGGCAACGGCAAATCACGCCGCGCGGCTTCCCAGGTTTGCACCAGCTGATTGGCGTACACCACGAACGCTTCGCCATTGGGCGTCAAACGGGCGCCGGCACGATTACGCACGAACAGGGTGCTGCCCAGTTGGCCCTCGAGTTTTTGTACCCGTGCGGTGATCGCGGTCTGGGTGACATGGAGCTTCTCGGCAGCCGCGGCCAGGCTGCCATGGCGAACGATTTCGAGGAAGGTGCGGGCGAGGTCGATGTCCATGGGGTGGCCGGTGTGGGAAGTTCAGGCATTGTAAGCTCCCTTGCAACAGGGCAGGCAAAAACGACGAATCCCGCCACTAAGGGCGGGATTCGTTTGCAGCAAGCATGCTCCCGAAGTTCGGGAACCAGGTGCTTACGACGGGAACAGTTCGGACAGTTTCATCGCCAGCATCATGTCGCCTTCAGCGCGCAGTTTGCCGCCCATGAACGCTTGCATGCCGTCAGTCGAACCGTCGACGATGCCTTGCAGAGTTTCGCCGTCCATCACCAGGGTCACCTGGGCGTCCGGGTTCTCGCCTTCCTGCAGTTCGCAGGTGCTGTCTTTGACGATCAGCGAGAAGTTCTTGGTGTCGTCGATGCGGAAACCGAAGACCAGGTCCAGACCGGCGGCAGCGGCTGGGTTGAACTTGGCTTTCATTGCTTGTACGGCATCAGCTACGGAGGTCATGGTTCGATCCTTTCTTGGGTAATAAGAGCTGGGTGATTACAGCCAGGGGTCACAATAATCCGGACTCAGCGAAACGTGATGAGTTCCGGGGCCTTCAACAGTTGCAGGTGTGCATGACTGTTGAAGGAAGCCAGGGACACCTCGCGACCACGAAACTTAAGCTGGTTGAGCGAGGTGTTGACGATTTGCCAGTTCAATTCAAAGGCCTGCCGGGCAGGCATTTGCGTAATCAGGTGGAGCAGGGCGGTGATGGTGCCTCCGGACGTGAACACGGCGATTTTCTGGGTGTTGTCGGCCTGGTCGAGAATGCGGTGCAGACCGGCCCGCACCCGCTCGACAAACCCCAGCCAGCTCTCCAGGCCCGGTGTGTCGTAGGTCCCGGCCAGCCAGCGCTCGATGATCAGGGCGAAGATACGCTGGAACTCACCACGGTTTTGCGCGGCGTTGCGCAAGATGTGCAACGCTTCGGGTTCGTCCGGCAGCATGGCCGGCAGCAGTGCGCGGATCACTGCATCGGCGTCGAACTCATTGAAGGCGGAGTCAGTTTCCAGCAGCGGCACCGGCAGGCCTGCCGCGGCGAATTGTTCCAGCGCGCTGTTGGCCGTGTGCTGCTGTCGGCGCAGATCCCCCGCCAGGCAGCGGTCGAAGCTGATTCCGAGTTCGGCCAGGTGTCGACCCAGGATTTCCGCCTGACGAATACCGGTCGGCGACAGCACGTCGTAGTCGTCTGCACCGAAGGAGGCCTGGCCATGTCGAATCAAATAGATGCTGCCCACGTCCGCGTCTTCCCGGTACGTTGAAGGTTTGGCGAGGTTATGAGGATGGCGGTGTGCTGTCAATGAAAAAACATACGCTTGTTTGAAATGGCCGTTACAGGCCTGTTACCAGAGCTTTCACGGCTGGTAGCAAGGTCGGCGCATGGGTATGCTGGAGGTATCCCGCGCGCGTTCAAGCCGCGCATCGTTTGAGGAGTCCCTGTGGAGTTTTTTTCCGAGTACGCCATTTTTCTGGCCAAGACCGTGACCCTGGTGATCGCCATTTTGGTGGTCCTGGCCAGTTTTGCGGCCTTGCGCAGCAAGGGGCGGCGCAAGTCGTCGGGCCAGTTGCAGGTCAGCAAACTCAATGATTTCTACAAAGGGCTGCGCGAACGCCTGGAGCAGACGCTGCTCGACAAGGATCAGCTCAAGGCCTTGCGCAAGACCCAAGCTAAAACCGACAAGAAACAGAAGAAAAAACCCGAGGCCAAGCCCCGGGTGTTCGTGCTCGATTTCAATGGCGATATCAAGGCTTCGGCCACCGAAAGCCTTCGCCACGAAATCACTGCCTTGCTGACCCTGGCCACACCGAAGGACGAAGTGGTGCTGCGCCTGGAAAGCGGCGGTGGCATGGTTCACAGCTACGGCCTGGCCTCTTCGCAACTGGCGCGTATCCGTGAGGCCGGCGTGCCCTTGACCGTGTGCATCGACAAGGTCGCGGCCAGCGGTGGCTACATGATGGCGTGCATCGGCCAGAAGATCATCAGCGCACCCTTCGCGATCCTCGGCTCGATTGGCGTGGTGGCGCAGTTACCCAACATCAACCGCTTGCTGAAAAAGCACGACATCGACTTCGAAGTGCTGACCGCTGGTGAGTACAAACGCACACTGACCGTGTTTGGCGAAAACACCGAGAAGGGCCGGGAGAAGTTCCAGCAAGACCTGGACATCACCCATCAACTGTTCAAAAACTTCGTGTCGCGCTATCGCCCGCAACTGGCGATCGATGAAGTGGCCACCGGCGAAATCTGGCTCGGCGTGGCAGCGCTGGAAAAACACCTGGTCGACGAACTCAAGACCAGCGACGAGTACCTAGCCGAACGCGCCAGGCAGTCCGAGCTTTATCACCTGCACTATGCCGAGCGCAAAAGCCTGCAAGAGCGCATTGGCATGGCCGCCAGCGGCTCGGTCGATCGTGTGTTGCTGAGCTGGTGGAGCCGTTTGACCCAGCAACGCTTCTGGTAACGGGGCAGGAGATATTGCAAAACAACCAGCCGGGGCATTTGCCCCGGTTTTTTTTTGCCTGCGAATACTTGCCTGATGTCCTCCACGGCCCGGCGAAATCTCTGTAGGCAGCAGGCGACCGTTCCTGCTTTCGGCAATGCGGTGGCTGGTTATGTTGGTGTTCCGGAACAATTGCCATGGAACGCATATGAATGACCATCAGACACCGCTTTTTCCCGATCTTGCGCCGCTGCGCGAAATACTGACGTCTGTGGTGGGCGCGGCTTTGCCGCAGTCTCCCGAGCAGTTCGGTGCCCAGTTGATCAAAGCAAAATGGGGGCCAGACATCGACCCGCAAAAGGCCCTGTTGGTCACCCTGGATTACCGCTATCGCGGGCACCCACCGCAGGGCGGTATTGAGCAAGGCCAGGTGGCAAACACGCTAACCCTGGTGCAGGCGTTGCTGGCGAACTACCAGACCGTCGGTGACGGGCGTTTTGCCGAAAGCGCATTTGGCTTGTACACACCGCCCGATGTCGGTCCGTCCGTTCGCATCGTGGAGCATGTCGATGAATTCGCCGATCACGGCAATGGCAATCACCACACCTACGAAGGCATCTATCGCCAGACCACGCCCCAGGTCTATGGGCCGGCAACGCAAATTGCCCTGAAGCCAGCGGCATTCAAACAGTGGGTATGGGATCTGGATCTGCAAACCCGCTATCAGGCTTACCTTGATCGCGCGTGGCCCTCCGATAAGCGTATCGTCCAGGCGGCGCCTTACGACCTGAGAACCTCAGTCAAGGCCGCCTTTATCATGAGCGCCTGCCTGCAACATCAGGAGGGCAGTTTGAGTCAGGAAGGCCTGGTCTTGGCCATGCAGGCCGCCGGATTGCCAGCGCAGCAGACCTGGAATGCGTTGACCATCGGCCAGGTGCAGGCGCCCACCCGCATCAGTGCGCCGATCGAGGTCGGGCGGCTGACGATCTATCGCTATACATCGGACGATATCTGGTGTTATCGCCACCGTCACAGCGGCCGGGTCTTGCTGAACATTCCCGGCAACTCTTCACCCTTGCATGAATTCGCCGACTTCCGGCACCTGCGCCAATGGATCGTGGACCAAGGCAGGGTTGCCGCCACACGGCAAGCGCTGGTCGCGCATTTTGCCGAGGACGATCGTGAAGACGGTACCTTCCATGCGGGGGTATCGACGGCGTTGGAGGGCATGGCGGTTTACCCGAAGGAACACTGGCTGAAAAAGAACGCAGGGTTGTTCAACAACGACGGTTTCTGGGCCCCCCAGGACTACATCGACCTTGAGCGCGCGAAGACTGACACCGATCCGTTCGCGCAATTGGTGCTGACCATGAAGCAGGCCTCCATGGCCAGTGTCAAAACCATCCGTGACGATGCCCAGGTCAATCGCGATAACCTGAGCGCGGTGGTGGAGCCGCTCGTTCAGTGGATCAACCGGCTGGGGCCATTGGCATTGTTCATTCCGGGAGGCGAGGGCGTCCTGGTACTGGCCGGGCTGATCGACGCCGGCTATGGCCTCGATCAGGCCATCAACGGTAAAACACCGGAGCAGCGCTCCGAGGGTGTGACGCGCACGGTGTTCGGCTTGCTCAATGCACTCCCGCTGGTTGGGGCGGTGGCGGCACTCAAGGGCGAAGAAAAAATCGCCGGAACGTTGCACGAACCCCGGGAACCCGGGAGCGATCCGCATCCCGAAACGCCGGCCGAGCCCGCCCCCGGACCGGCTCCGGTGCCCGTGTCGACACGTGTGGAGCTGATGCGTGGCGTCTGTACCCCCCTTGCTGCCTTCAGTGATGAGGTATTGGCGCAGATCGCCCGGGTCAGTACGGTCGACGACGATATGCTGCGTCTGATGCAGACTGGCCGCCCGCCGACGCCGTTGCTCGCCGACACTATCACACGCTTCAAGCTCGATCAGGAACTCGAAATCGTCGCCGACCCGCAAGCACGTGCCGGATTGTTCAACGCCCGATATCAGGCGCTCCAGCACTCGGATCATGAGTGGGTTCGCCTGTTTCAGCGGGAATACCAAGGTTTGCCGAAAAGCGCCGTGGAGCAAATCCTCGACCGTTCGGGAGTTGATATCAATCGCCCCGTCGATGCTGACGAGGCGCTGTTACTGTTCAAACGTCTGGACAGCAAGTCGCGGGAGTATCAACAACATGTACGACTCAACCGGGCTTATGAGGGTCTGTACTTGCGTTCGATCGCCCATCCGGAAACCGATGTCCTGGCGTTGCATTCCCTGCCACGCCTGCCCGGTTGGCCGAAAGACTTACGCATCGAAGTGCACGACGGGTCAATCAGTGGCCGGGTCCTGGACCGTTGCGGCCCGCCCGATTCGGCGGATTGCCGGCGCTTGATCAAGGTCGGTGATCGCTATCGGTATTCCACGATGGCGGCTACCGACGGCGACGGTTCGGACCTGTTTACCGCACTGGTCGATCTATTGTCAGGGGAGGAGCGCGCGGCGATGTCGCTGCGCTCCCCAGACGCGGCCAGCCAGTTGCGCTTGCGTATTGGTACACATGCCTTGTCCCGCTCCGAGCTGATACTCGGCTTGAATCGAATGGATTCGCGGTTGCCCTTCGAAGCCAGGGGGTTGCGCGGCGGCGGCTTTCCGAATACGCCACAGGCCGCTGCGCTGACCCATGAAGTCATGCGACTGCAGGTCAAGAATCTGTATCCGGATTTCACCGATGCCCAGGCGGATGAGCTGCTCCTGATGGCGGGTAACGGTGCTCAAGCGCTGGTGGACCGCCTGATTCTCGAGATGCAGCAGTTGCATGCCGATCTGCGCCAGTGGATCGACCAGGCCGTGCTGGATGTCGATGACATGGAGGTGGATTTTCTTGCGGTGGACGATGATGACGCCGCCGGCATGAGCCCTGAGCAGGTGGCGGCACACAATGTCGAACTGCTGCAAACCGTGATCGGCTTTGAGCGTGAAACGCGAACTGAATTGGGCGACGAACTGATGGGCATCTGGCAAAAATGCCCGCCCCAGATCAATAGAGTCATGTCCGGCGAGACGTTCTCTGGTTACAGGCTGGATCTGAGTTTCGAGGATTACCACAGGTTGCCAACGATGAACGTGCGCTTCAATGAGGTCGTCGAGCTATCGATGCGGGGCTTGCACTTGGTCGAGCGCGAGAGCCTGAGCGTCTTTCTCGAAAGTTTTCCGAACCTGCGTTCCCTGAACCTGGAACGTGTCGACCTGCGGCGGCTCAGCACAGACGGAGTGCTGGAAGGTGTGTTGCCCCCACCGATTCGGCAAATGACCCACCTCACTACGCTCAATCTGAGTTCCACCTTTTTGCAGCTTCAGGAGCGCACGGCTTCGCAGTTTTGTGAGCTGGTGAGCTTGCAAATGCTGGATCTGAGTGACAACCCGTTGACTGTACCGCCCGTGGTATTGGGGATGAATGAGCTGCGTGTGTTGAACCTGAGGAACACCGGAATCAGCCATTGTCCGATAGGCATTGCCGATCAGCCGTACTTCACCTCGCTCGACTTGCGAGGCAACCGTATCGGTCGGGTTCCCTACTCGATACTGAATCAGGCGGTGTCCCGGGACCGGGTGAAACTGTGGGGTAATCCGCTGACGGATGAAGACACGTTGATGCGCCTGGTGAGTCATCGTGAGCGCACCGGTATCAACTTGTGGTTGAGTGAGCCGGGTGCCGATTACGGCAGTGCGACGCCCTGGCTGGAGGAGGGTGATGTAAGTGTGCGCGAGATGCGGCAACAGATCTGGCAACGATTGGCCGTCAAGCCATCGGGCAGTGCGTTGCTCCGGGTCGTGGATGGATTGAGCCTGACGGCGGATTTTCGGGTTGGTTATTGGTCGCTGCAGGCGCGTGTGTGGCGCTTGCTCCACGAAGCGGATGCGTCAGAAGAGTTGTGGGGCTGGTTGCTGCGCTGTGTCGAAACGCGGATGGCCGATGCGGACAATCCGTTCAGGCTATTCGTGGTGCTGGAAGATCGAGCCCGGCTGTACCGCGACTGGGTCGCCATGGGGCGTCCGATTCCGCTGGTGGATAATCCGGTGTTTTAGCGCGAAGGGTAAACCCCTTGAACCCCGGGGCGGGGTTCAAGGGGTGACGGTCAGCGACGACGGAACAGCGGCAGCGGTTCGTCGGTAGCGGCCTGGTAGGTAACCGAGAAGTCCTTGAGGCCTTCAAGGGCTTCGTGCGGGTCTTTGTCGGCGCGAATGGCGAACGCGTCGAAACCGCAGCGATGCATGTAGAACAGTTGGTCACGCAGCACGTCGCCAATGGCCCGCAATTCGCCCTTGAAACCGTATCGGTCACGCAGCAGGCGGGCGTTGGAGTAGTTGCGGCCATCGGTGAATGCCGGGAAATTCAGGGCGATGACCTGGAACTGCGCCACGTCCTGACCAATTTCCTCGGCTTCTTCATCGGCGTCCAGCCAGATGCCCAGGCCACCGTCGCGGGCCAGGAGCATGCGGCTGTGTTCGCGCCACAGCTGCAACGGGACGATGTAGTCGTCGCAGTTGGTGATCTCGTCGATACTGAAATCCTTGGGCAGCAGGTGCCAGGTCTCGTCGACGACCTCGTTGTTCTTAATTATTCGCTGCATAGACGCGTTCCTTGAAGAGGTCGATGCCAATACGCTGGTAGGTGTCGATGAAACGCTCATCTTCGGTACGTTGTTCGATGTACACGTCGATCAGCTTCTCGATCACGTCAGGCATGGCTTCCTGGGCGAAGGACGGGCCGAGGATCTTGCCCAGGCTGGCGTCACGGCTGGCGCTGCCGCCGAGGGAAACCTGATAGAACTCTTCGCCTTTTTTGTCCACCCCCAGGATGCCGATGTGGCCGACGTGGTGGTGACCACAGGCGTTCATGCAACCGGAGATGTTCAGGTCCAGTTCGCCGATGTCGAACAGGTAGTCCAGGTCGTCGAAGCGGCGCTGGATCGATTCTGCGATCGGGATCGATTTGGCGTTGGCCAGGGAGCAGAAATCACCGCCCGGGCAGCAGATGATATCGGTCAGCAGGCCGATGTTCGGTGTAGCGAAACCTTGCTCGCGCAACTCGCCCCACAGGGCGAACAGCTTGTCCTGCTCGACGTCGGCCAGGATGATGTTCTGCTCGTGGGAGGTGCGCAGTTGACCGAAGCTGTAGCGGTCGGCCAGGTCGGCCACGGCGTCGAGCTGTTTGTCGGTGATGTCGCCCGGTGCAACGCCGGTTGGCTTCAGGGACAAGGTCACGGCCACGTAGCCCGGCTTCTTGTGGGCCAGGGTGTTGCGCACGCGCCAGCGGGCGAAGCCCGGGTGCTGCTGGTCGAGCTCGGCCAGGGCGGCGGTCTGGTTGTCCAGCGCCTTGTAGTCCGGGTCGACGAAGTGTGTGGCGACGCGCTGCACTTCGGCTTCGGTCAGCGTGGTCTGGCCACCGCGCAGGTGTTCCATTTCCGCATCGACTTTCTGCGCAAAGACTTCAGGCGTCAGCGCTTTGACCAGGATCTTGATCCGCGCCTTGTACTTGTTGTCGCGACGGCCATAGCGGTTGTAGACCCGCAGGATGGCGTCGAGGTAGCTCAACAGGTCTTGCCACGGCAGGAATTCATTGATGAACGCGCCCACCACCGGCGTACGACCCAGGCCACCGCCGACAAGCACGCGGAAGCCCAGTTCGCCGGCTGCGTTGTGCACCGGCTCAAGGCCGATGTCGTGGACTTCGATGGCGGCACGGTCGGAAGTCGAACCGTTGACGGCAATCTTGAATTTGCGCGGCAGGTAGGCGAATTCCGGGTGGAACGTGGTCCACTGGCGGACGATCTCGCACCATGGGCGCGGGTCGATCAGTTCGTCGGCGGCGACACCGGCAAACTGGTCGGTGGTGACATTGCGCAGGCAGTTGCCGCTGGTCTGGATCGCATGCATCTGCACGGTGGCCAGTTCAGCGAGAATGTCCGGAATGTCTTCCACGGCCGGCCAGTTGAACTGCACGTTCTGCCGGGTACTGATGTGGGCGTAGCCCTTGTCGTAGTCGCGGGCAATCCTGGCCATCATTCGCATCTGGCGCGAAGTCAGTTGGCCGTAAGGCACGGCGACTCGCAGCATAGGCGCGAAACGCTGGATATAAAGGCCATTTTGCAGGCGCAGGGGGCGGAATTCTTCTTCGCTCAGCTCGCCTGCCAGATAGCGTCGGGTCTGATCACGGAACTGCTTGACGCGGTCCTCGATGATCCGCTGATCGTATTCGTCGTATACGTACATATAAGTCCTGTTCTCAGGCTTGGGCCGGTCGGAAACAGCGGCGTTTTTTGGCTTGCTGGCGTCCGATAATACCTCGGCAATTCTGCGCGCACGGCCGCGCACTCCCTATGGAGCCGGGGCACGATACCAGTTTGCAGTTATGCGTAAAAGTGATGTTTGAGCATATGTAAAGAACCAAATCGACTAATGAGAGTCATTGTTACAGAGACCCTGTTTGTGATGCGGGCAATCGTCGTCTTTACTCTGCTCGAGTCTTTATGCAATCACCGATAAAACCGACAAGAGGCGATGCAATGAGCAACCCAACCAAAGCACGGAAAAGCGATAGCACCGTTGATGCATGGGCCATTTTGTTCCTGATCATTCTGGTCGTGGGGACTGCGGTATTCTGGGTCAGTCATCAGTAAGCGACCCCGTCCGGGCCCGGTTCCGACGATTGTCTGACAAAAACCGGATAAGTCGCCGTTTTACGGACTTTCGCTGGCTATAATGCGCGGCGAATTTCCGGGGGCTCGGACGACACATGTTGAAGTTTCTAAGTGGTGTATTACTGGCGCTGGGCATGGTCGCGGGACCGTGCGCTCAAGCAGCGTCAGTGCTGTTCCTTAACCCGGGAACCACCAAGGAAGCTTTTTGGGTCAGTTACTCACAGTTCATGCAGGCCGCCGCCAGGGATCTGGGCATGGACCTGCGGATCCAGTATTCCGACCGGGTGCCTGAAAACATCATCAAGCAGGCGCGCGAAGCCCTCCAGGGACACAATCGTCCCGACTACCTTGTGTTCGTCAACGAACAATCAGTTGCCCCCGAAGTGCTGCGCCTGGCACAAGGCAGCGGGGTAAAGTTGTTTCTGGTCAACAATGCCTTGACTGTGGATCAGGTAAAACTGCTCGGCGCCCGACCCGACAAGTATCCCGACTGGATCGGCAGCCTGGTGCCCAACGATGAGGAGGGCGGCTACCTGATGCTCAAGGAGTTGATTCGGTTGCATCCCCCGGTGGCCCCGGGCCAGATGATTGACCTTCTGGCTTTTTCCGGTTTGAAAGTCACGCCGTCGGCGCAGTTGCGTGAGAAGGGCATGCGTCGGGCGCTGGCCGAACACCCGCAAGTGCGTTTGCGTCAGCTGGTGTACGGCGGCTGGACACGTCAGCGCGCGTACGAGCAAGCCAAACTGCTGTTCACGCGTTATCCGCAGACTTCACTGGTGTGGGCGGCCAACGACGAAATGGCGTTTGGCGTCATGCAGGCGTATGTCGAATCGGGCGGTGTTCCGGGCAAGGATGCATTGTTCGGCGCCATCAACAATTCACCCGCAGCATTGCAAGCACTGCTCGACAACCGCCTGAGCGTGTTGCTGGGCGGGCATTTCAGCCTGGGCGGCTGGGCACTGGTTGAACTGCATGACTATGACCAAGGGGTCGACATCAGCCAGTACGGCGGTCGGGACCGACAACTTCCGCTGTTGCAACTGATTAACCGGGCGCAAGCCAAACAACTGCTGGCGTTGGGCCGCGCACAGAATTTCGGGGTGGATTTCCACAAGCTGTCAGCGAAGGGGCGACCAGCGTCCTACCGCTATCCGTTCAGCCTGCAGATCCTGATGCACTGAGCCGTTTCAGATCCCTGCCAGCAGCAACACCAGTTTGACGATGCCAAACAGCGTCAGGGCAAACACCGTGGTGAACAAAATCCCCAGGATCACGAAGTGACTGGGCTTGCCGTGGGTAAAATCCCGCGCCCGGTTCTTGTTGCTCTGCACTCCGAACGCTGCCGCCATGACACTGTGCAACATCTGCCAGAAGGTTGGCGGCTTGTTGTCGACCGGATCGTCCATAAATCCCTCGCCTGTCAGTAAGTCCTCAGAGCATAGACAATCTGCCGGCCAGTGGTGCGGCCGGCCTGCGAATCGACGCATTTTGAAATCAGTCTGGGCCGATGCGATAACTATCTACCGCAGATACGGTTCACTGAAATGATGTTCTGTCGTTCCATTTTTCAGGAGCGACACAATGTCTACCCATCCCCCCTCTGTGCCCCGTCAACCTCTGGTTGCGGGCCAAACCAGCATTCACCGCGAGCTTCTTGAACAGCTGACGCCTGATTGGTTGATCGATGCCACGCCGCAGCGACGGGCAGCCATAAAAGCCAGCGGCTCGCTCGCGCCGCGCTGGTACTCGCGAGCGTCCAGCGAGCAACAGCAGGCACTGAAAGACCGTTTCAATGACAGCTTTGTTTCCCAGGCCCGGCTCGACAAAACCATGTCGTCGCTGCCAGATGCCGAAAGCTTCGCCGAGCCGATACTGCAAAAGGCGCTGAAGGATCAGTTCGGGGTCGAGACCGATGTCAACAAAACCCTGGTGTGTCTGAGGCGAGCGCTGGAAGTCAGCGATCTTGAAATCGAGATCAGCACATTCGAGGTGATGAAGCTTTCGTTGTTGCAGGCGGCACTGCATAACTTCGAAGCGTCCGAATGCGAGGCGGGCGCCTTCCATCGCGGGTCGGGCTTTGTCGTCGAGACTTCCACGCCTGGTACGTTCGAGGTCGCGACCCTCAACATGTCGGTCACGCAATTCCTCTCACTCTGCCGCAAGCTGGATATCGGTGCGCAGTATCAAACCCGTGTCGAGGCGTTTTTCCAGGCAACGGCTGCGCAGAAGACATCGACAGTGTCCGAGCAATTCATTGCCAGCCAGAAAGCGGCAATGAGAGCAGCCGCTGAATTGGCGCTGCTGAAAAAAGACATCGAACCCGACGATTACGCAATGATCCTTTCGGTGGTTAATGGCGAAGTCCATCCCCATGTCGGCAACATACCTGTCTGGTTTCGTGACCTGAGCCTGATGAAGCGCAGGATGACGGGCTGCGTCGTGTTCAGCATCAGTGAACAATATCGCTATACCAACGACTACATCGTCTACATTCCCCACGATCCCGAGCACCCGCTCAAACGCTATACATCTGAGCAGCTGCGTGAAGAATTCAAGCGTCAGTTCACCACCCAGGACGCATTGCCCGCCAGTGGCGGCGAGCCGACCGCCTTCCAGCGTTTTTTCAGCCAGTTCGTCGCCTACGCCGACCGCCCTTATTACTTCAGCCAGTTCACCCGCAAGGCCGCCGACTCTCCGACTGATCCTTTGCATTCATTCTGGTTGAAGGTCCTCCAGTACGTGCCCCCGTTGTCGTCCGTCGTCCGTATCAAAGAGCTGCCGCCAGAACCTGCGGGTAAACGTGAGCCGGTCGAAGATCCCTATCTCAATCCATTCGGGATCATTCGCGAGGGCGTGGCGGGCATCTGGTCCGCCAACAGCGATCTGTGGACTTATCTCTACGAGCAAAACCGCAAGAAAGTCATCGCCGACGCACGCAGCCATGCGGTGCCCACGGCGGAGGTCGATGCGCGAGTACGGGCGCAAAAGCTCAACCACCTGCTGGAAATCGGCATGCTCGGATTGAACATGGTGTCGATGTTCGTGCCGGTGCTGGGGGAGATCATGCTGACGGTCATGGCGGGGCAGTTGCTGTACGAGTCGTTTGAGGGGGCGATCGAGTGGAGTGAAGGGGATCGAACGGCGGCCAAGGCGCACCTGGTCGATGTGGCCGAGAATCTGGCGCTGGCCGCGGTGATGGCCGGTGCGGGCAAAGGCTTGGCCAAGCTGACGGCGGTGAAACCCGAGCCGCTGGTTGAAAGTCTGCAGCCCATCCAGCACGCCGACGGCAAAACCCGCTTATGGAAACCTGACCTGAGCGGTTACGAACGTAACCTCATCCTGCCTCGCCATTCAGTCCCTGATGCGTCGGGGCTGCACCGGATAAATGGCAAAACCTTCATTCGGCAGGGAGGCAAGGTCTACGAAACAACCTTTGACCCTTCGCTGAAAAAATGGCGCATTCGGCATCCGACGGATACCGACGCCTGGCAACCCATACTCGAACACAACGGGCATGGCGCCTGGCGCCATGCGCTGGAGCGTCCCCGGACCTGGGATCGGCTGACACTGCTGCGGCGCATCGGCCATACCACCGAGGCATTTTCCGATGAGCAACTGCTCGACATCGCCGAGGCCTGTGGTGTCGAGGACAATGCCTTGCGCAAGATGCACATAGATCACCTGGCGCCGCCGCCGGAGCTGGCCCACGCCTTAGGGCTGTTCGAAGCCGACCCCGGCACCGGCGGACCACTGCTCGAAAAATTGCAACGCGCCAGCCCGGGGCTGAGCAATGCCGCTGCCCGCAGGATTCTGCTCGATGCCAATGCCGAAGAGCTCACCCGCCTGAAATCAACGGGTCGAATTCCCCTGAAAATGCTGGAGGAGGCCCGTTGGTATGCACAACAGGGGCGTCAGGCTCGGGCTTTCACTGGCCTGCGTATGGACGCTGAGCTGTCCGCCGACAGCCGGTGGCTCGCACTGTATGCCCTGGAAAAAATGCCGGGCTGGTCCGACGAAGTGCGGCTGGAGATCCGCGATGGCCATATCGGGGGTTCGCTTATCGATGGGATTGGCAGCGAGGCCGCGACGATCCGCAAGTACCTGGTTAAAAATGGCCCGTCCTATCAGGCATTCGACGAGCTTGGCGAAACACTGAACGGCGTGCCCGCCACCGGCGATAACTTTTACGCCTCGATCATGCACGCGTTGCCCGATGAATCCCGTCGCGCATTGGGCGTTCCACACGTGGGCCAAAGCGTCGATCTGAAGCAGGCTGTCATCGACTCGGCCTTCGAGCATCGGGCGCAATTGTCGCAAATGCTGGAACAGCGCAGCGGTAACGGCAAGGCGTTCAAGCCGCCCGTACGCGTAACGGAGCGCCGGGTGGGCTACTACGCCAGCGGGCGCGGGCAAGGTTTGAATCCTTCGCTAGTGTCGCGGGTTCAGGATGTCTATCCGGCGCTGACGGATCAGCAGGCCAATGGGTTTATCCTGGCGCAGCTGCGCGCGGGAAAAACCGACGCACAGATTTATAGCCTTCTGCAGGAACGTATGCGCGAGTGGGAGACCCTCGAGGCGACGCTCGATCAATGGGTCGGCGAGCCGATAGCCGGTTCTGTCCTGGAGTCGATGCTCGGAGGCAAGGCCTCGGTCGCGCTAAGTCTCAAGCAATCCTGGCGCAATTCGCCACTGGCCGGGGAGCATGCGCGCTACAGAATGCTTGAGTTGGTCTGTGACGACCCGATCCCTGCGCTGTCGGCGGACTTCTCCCATGTGGGTGATCTGTATGTCCGGGGTCGAAGCATCACTGACGCCAATGTCGATGCATTGTTGGCGAATTTTCCCAAGCTCAAACGATTGCGGATCAATGCCACGGGCAACGATTTCAGCACCGTGCCCCAAGTGCTGAGCAGCATGCCGGACCTCAGGGTTCTGAGCCTGTATTCAGCCGCGCCCTTCGCAGCAGAAATGCCGTCGAGACTCGGTGCGTTGACGACGCTCGAGGAGCTCAGCGTGTATTCAACCTGGGGTGTTCCCGTGGCGTTGGACGTCAGCCGGCTACGCAATCTGCGTTTGCTCGACGTGATCGCGCCCTCAATGGATCAGTGGCCAACCGGGGTTCTGGAACTGCCCCATCTTGAACGTCTGAACCTCACCGGGACAGCCATCAGTACATTCCCCGATGGTATTTTCGAAGGGCATGAAAAGCTGTGGTCCGGGTTGTCGCTGGATTGGTCGAACATGCTGCGTCCAAACTTCAAACAGGCATATGAGTATCTCCGGCGTCAGCCCGAACACCTTGTTGACCTGGAAGAAATGGTCAGGGATTACAGCAGGGGCGAGTTGAAACGTCTTGGTGAAGGCATCAATGACCCGTTCGCGGGAATATTCGATCAGTTTGTCGAACAGTGGCAAGACGCAGGGGCGAGATTCGACGCCGTCGAAGCATTGAGTGAGCAGCATCATCAGCTCAACCGGCATCTTGAGGCGTGGTCCCAAAGCGCTTTGCGGATGCCTGCAGCGGCCAACGAAATCATGGGACGTACATGGACGGCGAATGCCCTGAGAACCTGCTGGCGCAATGGTGCATTCAAACGCTACGGCTCGACGGCCGATGCTTCGGTACTCGATTTGCCGAGCCTGGCGTTGAGTGAGTTTCCCGAATTGCCGGACGGCGCCTTCCCTGAAGTGCGAACCTTGTATCTGAAGGGTAATACAGCTCCCGTCGAGAAGGTCCGCAGTTTCGTACGCAAGTTTCCCGGGCTTGAAAAATTTGATGTGAGTGGCAGCGGTCTGACCGAAGTGCCCTTTGCGCCCGGTGATCTTGAAAAACTGACTGATCTGGATCTTTCCAATAACCGGATTGTTGGCGATGCCGGGGTTCAGCAGGCTTTTGATGGATTGCAGGCACTGCAACACCTGGACTTGAGCAACAACCCGTTGAATACCTTGGATGTCAGTGCAATGACCCGCCTCAAGTCCTTGAACCTAAGTGGAACGGCACTGCAAAAATGGCCGACCGGAGCGCAGGAACTGCCAGAGTTGCATTGGCTGGACTTGCGGGACAGCAAGGTCAACGCGCTGCCGCAGCCACTTGCGGATGAGACGCTGCTCAAGACCAACCTCACGGGCACACCTTTAACTCCTCAAGCCGTCGCCATGCGCAACGCAGCCCGGCATCGAATGGAAATGGCCAAAGGTCTCCCGGCCGGCACTCTGGAACGGTTCGACCTGGAGCCGGTGCCACAGGATTTTCCGCCGTTCGAAAGCGCCAGTTCGATCGCACGTCAATTGTTGCCGCTGCCGGAAGTCCCGGCGGGAGAAGGGGTTGCGGTTTTGACAAAGCGCCTGCAACGCCTGAAACCGACACTCGCCGATGATGACGCCTTGCAAATGATCGAACAGATGCAAGGCAGCGAAGCTGCGAGCGTGAAAATTGCCGAATGGGAGAAAACCTATGAAACGCTCACGCGCCAATTGAATGGCTGGCTGTTTACCCGGGGATCTCGCGGAAACGGCTGGATGACATCTTCCAGCATTCGCAGGCAGGCTGCCTTGCGGATCGTCGAATGCTGGCGCACAGGTCTGAGTAGCACGGGCGCGGTGGCTGATGCGGTGCTGGATCTGAACGGTCTGCAACTGGGTGACCTTCCCGAGGTGCCGGCATCGTTCGAGCATGTCGGGACGTTGAAACTGACGAGCGTAAAACTTACCCGGCAAGGTTCCAATGGGTTCCTCAAGGCCTTTACTCGCCTGAAAACCCTGGACCTCAATGGCAATGGGCTGGATGGCGTTCCAGAGCCGGTCTGTGACATGGACAGGCTCGAGCGACTGGAGTTGTCCTCGAACCTGATTGACGATGCCGAGCTGCTGTATACCGCATTGAGTAATCTGGAGCGTCTGCGCTGGCTGGACTTGAGCTACAACGAACTGGATGCCTTTGATGTCGGTGTTTTCGAGCAATTGGAGACACTGGATCTGCGCAACAATAATTTGACCGAATGGCCGGAAGGGGTGTTCGACAGCCAACACCTGGGCACGCTCAATCTCAGTGGCAACGACATCACGTCGATCCCCGAGCAGGCCCTGAGTGGCGACCATGACGTTTTGACGGCCGGTACGGATTTGAGCGACAACTACAACCTGTCGCTTGAGAGCCTCGAACGTCTCAGAAATTACCGTGAAGCGGACCTCCACGACACGGTGCTGGGGATCTCGCGGGCCGATCTTGATGAGTTGATCGATGACGCCAACGGTGATGGCGGCGACAGCAGTGAAGACATCGATACGGATGAGGACCTGCCTGAGACCGAGCCGGATCCCGAGCAGAAAACACCGTGGTTGGCCAATCTTCCTCCTGAGGAGGTGGCGAGCAAAACCGCGTTATGGAATCAGCTCGCGGCGGAACCGGACAATGCGGCGTTCTTTCACCTGCTTTCGCGACTGCAGGATACGCAGGAGTTCAGGGTGGCAAACGCCGATCTGACGCGACGGGTCTGGACGGTCATTGAAGCCGCCGCCAGCAATGCCGAACTGCGAGACATTCTGTTTGCCAGTTCCAGCACCCACGGCACTTGTGTCGACGGTCGAATCCTGACGTTCAGCGGACTGGAAAGCAGAGTCTTCACCCACAATGCCTTGCTTGATATTCCCTTCGGGCGACCGAGTGTGAAGGGGCATGCACTGCTGAATTTATCCCGGCAGCTGTTTCGACTGGACAAGGTCGACGATCTCGCGAGGAAAATCGCCGTGCAAACCGGGCAGGATGAGGCCGAAATACGTTTAGGCTATCGAATCGGGCTGACACAAGGATGGGCGGACGGCCTGGAGCTGCCAGGGCAACCGAAACACATGACCTATGCCTCGGGAGTGACCGCTCAACAACTGGCGGACGCGCGTATCGAGATCACCAATGCAGAGCAATCCGATGGCTTTTTCGAAGACTTGATTCAGCGCGATTATTGGGAGAGTTATCTCAAGGAAAAACATCCTGAGGTGTTCAGGGCTCTGGATGAGATGGATGTTCAGGGGGAAGTGGAAAGCGCTGACGATGCGGCATTACTGACTCAGCTTTTCGAGCAGAGAGCGGCGCGCAACGCGAAGATGATCGAGTTGTCCCGACAGGAGGTCGCGGAGCTGACGGCTGCCTCAAACAGGTAAATCACCTGTGGGAGCGAGCTTGCTCGCGATGGGGGCTTGATGTTCAACATCAATGTTGACTGATACGCCGCTATCGCGAGCAAGCTCGCTCCCACAAGGTTTTTTTCAGTTGATCACTCAGTTGTCGTAACCGAGATTCGGCGCCAGCCAGCGCTCGGTAACGCTCAGTTCCTGGCCTTTGCGCGACGTGTAGCTCTGCACCTGGTCCTTGTCGATCTTGCCCACGGCGAAGTACTGCGCCTGCGGGTGAGCAAAGTACCAGCCGCTGACTGCCGCAGCCGGGAACATCGCGTAGTGCTCGGTGAGGAACACGCCACTGCGGCCTGCGCGCATTTCCTGGGCCTCTGGGTCTAGCAGGGCGAACAGCTGGGCTTTCTCGGTGTGATCCGGGCAGGCCGGGTAGCCCGGAGCCGGACGAATGCCGCTGTACTGCTCCTTGATCAGTGCCTCGTTATCCAGCGCTTCATCCTTGGCATAACCCCAATAGTCTTTACGCACCTGCTGGTGCAGCCACTCGGCGCATGCCTCGGCCAAGCGGTCGGCCAGGGCCTTGACCATGATCGAGTTGTAGTCGTCGCCAGCATCCTGGTAGGCCTTGGCCACTTCTTCGGCGCCGATGCCGGCGGTGGTGATGAAACCACCCACGTAGTCGGTCACTTCACTGTCTTTCGGCGCGACGAAGTCGGCCAGGGAGAAGTTCGGTTTACCGTCGGTCTTGATGATCTGCTGGCGCAGGTGATGCAGCTTGATCATTGGCTTGCCGTCATCGCCATAGAGCTCGATGTCGTCGTCATGCACCTGGTTTGCCGGCCAGAAGCCGAACACCGCACGAGCGCTGATCAGCTTTTCGTCGATCAATTTGCGCAGCATTTCCCTTGCATCGTTGTACAGCGAGGTGGCGGCTTCACCGACCACTTCGTCCTGGAGAATGCGCGGGAACTTGCCGGCCAGGTCCCAGGATATGAAAAACGGCGTCCAGTCGATGTATTCGGCCAGAACGTTGAGGTCAATGTTGTCCAGCACCCGCGTGCCAGTGAAAGTCGGTTTGACCGGCGTGTAGGACGCCCAGTCGAATTGCGGCTTCTTGGCGATGGCCGCGCCATAGCTCAGACGCTCGGTGCGGGCACTGCGGTTGGACGTGCGCTCGCGAACTTCGATGTAATCCTGGCGGGTTTTTTCGACAAAACCAGCCTTCAGTTCCTTGGACAGCAACTGGGTCGCCACGCCCACGGCGCGGGAGGCGTCGGTGACGTAGATCACCGCGTCGTTGCTGTACTTCGGCTCGATCTTGACCGCCGTGTGCGCCTTGGAGGTGGTGGCGCCACCGATCATCAACGGCAGGTGGAAATCCTGACGCTGCATTTCGCGGGCGACGTGGACCATCTCGTCCAGCGACGGAGTGATCAGGCCTGACAGGCCAATGATGTCGCACTTCTGTTCCCTGGCCACCTGGAGGATTTTTTCCGCCGGCACCATCACGCCCAGGTCGACGATGTCGTAGCCGTTACAGCCCAGCACCACGCCGACGATATTCTTGCCGATGTCGTGCACGTCGCCTTTGACGGTCGCCATCAGGATCTTGCCCTTGGCCTCCGGCTTGTCGCCTTTTTCCAGTTCGATGAACGGGATCAGGTGGGCTACGGCCTGCTTCATCACGCGGGCGGATTTTACTACCTGAGGCAGGAACATTTTACCGGCGCCGAACAGGTCGCCGACGATGTTCATGCCAGCCATCAACGGGCCTTCGATCACTTCGATCGGTCGGGCGAAGGACTGGCGCGATTCTTCGGTGTCTTCGACGATGTGGGTGGTGATGCCTTTGACCAGTGCGTGCTCCAGACGCTTGTTGACGTCCCAGTTGCGCCACTCCTCAGTCTCGGCTTCCTTGACGCTGCCGTCGCCCTTGTACTTGTCGGCGATGGCGAGGAGGGCGTCGGTGCCTTCCGGGGTGCGGTTGAGGATCACGTCTTCCACGGCGTCGCGCAGTTCCACCGGGATCTGGTCGTAGATCTCCAGCTGACCGGCGTTGACGATACCCATGGTCAGGCCGGCGCGGATCGCGTACAGCAGGAACACCGAATGGATTGCCTCGCGCACCGGGTTGTTGCCACGGAACGAGAACGACACGTTGGACACACCACCGGAGGTCAGCGCATACGGCAGCTCGTCACGGATGTAGGCACAGGCGTTGATGAAATCGACGGCGTAGTTGTTGTGTTCTTCGATACCGGTGGCCACGGCGAAGATGTTCGGGTCGAAGATGATGTCTTCCGGCGGGAAGTCCACTTCGTTGACCAGAATGTCGTAGGAACGTTTGCAGATTTCCTTCTTGCGCGCTTCGGTGTCGGCCTGGCCGGCTTCGTCGAAGGCCATCACCACCACCGCGGCGCCGTAGCGCTTGCACAGTTTGGCGTGGTGGATGAATTGCTCGACGCCTTCTTTCATGCTGATCGAGTTGACGATGCCCTTGCCCTGGATGCATTTGAGGCCGGCTTCGATCACTTCCCACTTGGAGGAGTCGATCATGATCGGTACGCGGGAGATGTCCGGTTCGCCGGCAATCAGATTGAGGAAGGTCACCATGGCCTTCTTCGAATCGAGCATCCCTTCGTCCATGTTGATGTCGATCACCTGGGCGCCGGCTTCGACCTGCTGCAGGGCGACTTCCAGGGCTTCGGTGTAGTTGTCTTCACGGATCAGACGGGCGAACTTGGCGGAGCCGGTGATGTTGGTGCGTTCGCCAACGTTGACGAACAGCGAGTTGCGATCGATGGTGAACGGTTCCAGACCCGAGAGGCGGCAAGCCTTCGGGATGTCCGGAATCTCGCGCGGCGCATAACCGGCAACGGCCTTGGCGATGGCCTCGATGTGGCCCGGCGTGGTACCGCAGCAGCCGCCGACGATGTTGAGGAAGCCGCTCTGGGCGAACTCTTCGATGACCTTGGCGGTTTCCGACGGCAGTTCGTCGTACTCGCCGAACTCGTTCGGCAGGCCGGCGTTAGGGTGCGCGGAAACGTGGGTGCTGGCCTTGTTCGACAACTCTTCGAGGTACGGGCGCAATTCGCGGGCGCCAAGGGCGCAGTTCAGGCCGACGGAAATCGGCTTGGCGTGGGCCACGGAGTTCCAGAATGCTTCGGTGGTCTGGCCCGACAGGGTGCGGCCGGAGGCGTCGGTGATGGTGCCGGAAATCATGATCGGCAGTTCGACACCCAGTTCCTCGAACACGCCTTGTACGGCGAAGATCGCGGCCTTGGCGTTGAGGGTGTCGAAAATGGTTTCGATCAGGATCAGGTCGGCGCCGCCTTCGATCAGGCCTTTGGTGGCTTCGGTGTAGTTCTCCACCAGCTCATCAAAGGTGACGTTGCGGTAACCAGGGTTGTTGACGTCCGGGGACAACGAGCAGGTACGGCTGGTCGGGCCGAGCACGCCGGCAACAAAACGCGGTTTGTCCGGGTTCTCGAGGGTTTTCGCATCGGCGACCTTGCGCGCCAGGCGAGCACCTTCTACGTTCAATTCGTACGCCAGTTTTTCCATGCCGTAATCGGCCATGGAAATCCGGGTGGCGTTGAAGGTGTTGGTTTCCAGAATGTCGGCGCCGGCATCCAGGTAGGCTTTTTCAATGCCGCCGATCACGTCCGGGCGAGTCAGTACCAACAGGTCGTTGTTGCCTTTGACATCGCTTGGCCAGTCAGCGAAGCGTTTGCCACGGTAATCCTGCTCTTCGAGCTTGTAGCTCTGGATCATCGTGCCCATACCGCCATCGAGAATCAGGATGCGCTCTTTGAGGGCGTGCTTGAGAGCTTGAAGGCGAACGCTGCGATCGGACATTTGGACTACTCGGTAAGGCCATGACGAAGGGCCGGGATGATAGCAAACCTGTGCGCTTTTGGAGCGTGACTCGAATTTGCATGAATATCGTTCATGTTGGTAAGGGTGACAGACCGGTAGAATCGCGGCGTTTTTTCAGGATTCGGGACCAGGGACATGTCGTATCGCTTCGTCATCGGCACATTGCTGCTGTTTTTAAGCTGGGGCGCCTTGGCGCAAGGCCCGGCGATTTCCTCTGCCATGTCACCTGTTATCTCCTACAGCCGCGACATTCAACCGATCTTCACTGAAAAGTGCGTGGCCTGCCACGCTTGCAATGACGCCGCCTGTCAGCTCAACCTGGGCAGCGGTGAGGGCGCGGCACGTGGCGCAACCAAAGTCCCGGTCTACGATGGTGACCGCCGCCAGGCGGTTGCACCGACCCGCCTGTTCTATGACGCCTCCGGCAAACAGGCCTGGCAGCAAAAGGGTTTCTATTCGGTGCTTGATACCCAGGGCAACCAGGCCGCACTGATGGCGCGGATGCTCGAGCTTGGCCACAAGACTCCGTTGCAACCCAACGCGAAGCTGCCGGAAGACATCGTCCTGGGCCTGAACCGGGAAAACATGTGTGCCATGCCCGCGGAGTTCGACGGCTACGCCGCCAAGCATCCGAAAGAGGGGATGCCGCTGGCAGTGACCGGCCTGACAGACCAGCAGTACCAGACGTTGCAACGCTGGCTGGCGGCAGGCGCGCCGATCGATCAGCAGGCACTGGCGCCAAGCGCCAGGGAAGCCTTGCAGGTGGTGCAATGGGAAAACCTGCTCAATTCGCTAGGCGCCCGGGAAAGCCTGGTGGGGCGCTGGCTGTACGAGCACTGGTTCCTGGCCCACCTCTACTTCAAGGACGGTGAGCCTGGGCACTTCTTCCAGTGGGTGCGTTCGCGCACCCCGACCGGCCAGCCGATCGACCTGATCAACACCCGTCGTCCGAACGATGATCCGGGCACGCAGTTTTACTATCGCTTGCGGCCGGTGCAGGGCGTGATCGTGCACAAGACCCACATCACCTATGCGCTGGGTCCGGCGAAGCTGGCGCGGGTCAAGAGCCTGTTCTACAGCGGCAACTGGCAGGTCGAAGCATTGCCGGGCTATGGACCGCAGAGCCGGGCCAACCCGTTTGCCACCTTCGAAGCGATTCCGGCCCAGGCGCGCTATCAGTTCATGCTCGATAACGCTGAATACTTCGTGCGCACGTTCATTCGTGGGCCAGTGTGTCGCGGCCAGATCGCCACGGACGTGATCCGCGATAATTTCTGGGCGCTGTTCCAGGCGCCCGAGCACGACCTGTATGTCACCGATCCGAACTATCGCGGACAGGCCACGCCGTTGCTGGCGATGCCGGGGCAGAACGATGATGTCGGCAGCGTCCTCAGCCTGTGGCACGACTACCGCGACAAGCGTAACGAATACGAAGCCTTGCGTCGGGACAGCTACGCCGATGAGCCAGCACCGAGCTGGTCGACCCTGTGGGCCGGCAACGACAATGCGTTGCTGAGTATCTTCCGCCATTTCGACAGTGCTTCGGTGACCAAAGGCCTGATCGGCGAGGTGCCGCAAACGATATGGCTGTTCGACTATCCGCTGCTGGAGCGCACCTACTATCAACTGGCAGTGAACTTCGATGTGTTCGGGAACCTGTCCCATCAGGCTCAGACGCGCTTGTATTTCGACTTGATCCGCAACGGTGCCGAACAGAATTTCCTGCGCCTGATGCCCGCCGACTCCCGGGATGACTACCTTGATGACTGGTATCAGAACAGTGGCAAATTCAAGATGTGGCTCGACTACGAGACCATCGACGACGACAAGCCGACCGCGCTGAAGCTTGACGCGCTGGACCCCAAGCGCGACTTTGCCATGCAGTTGCTGGCCCGTTATGGCGATCTCAATGCAAGGCCCGACCCGATCAATCGCTGCGACGGCGCTTACTGTTCGCGACCAAACATCGACCCGGATCTGCAAAGTGTCGAGCAGGCATTGAGCCGCCTGACTTCGCGTCCGGCCGCCGGACTGAAGGTCATCGATCAGTTGCCGGAGGCCACGCTGCTGCGTATTGAAACCGGTAGCGGCAAGCGTGAGGTCTACAGCCTGTTGCGTAACCGTGCCCACAGCAACGTGGCGTTTTTGCTTGGTGAATCGCTGCGCTATCAACCGGGGCTCGATACCCTGACGATTTTCCCGGGTGTACTCAGCAGCTACCCGAACTTCATGTTCAACATCCCGGCTGGGCAAGTGCCGGCGTTTGTGGATGCGATGGAGAGCGCCAAGGACACCGACAGCTTCGAGAAAATCGTCGAACGCTGGGGAATACGCCGCAGTCATCCGCAATTCTGGGCTTATTTCCATGACCTGAGCCGCTACATCCACGAAAACGATCCGGTGGAAGAGGGCGTACTGGACATGAACCGCTACGAGAACCTCTGATCGGACGCAGATCCCCTGTGGGAGCGGGCTTGCTCGCGAAAACGGTGTGTCAGTCGCAATTGATTTGCCTGACGCGACGCCTTCGCGAGCAAGCCCGCTCCCACAATTCTTTCCCGACAAAAATACTAGGACTTTGTCCGGCGCGTTGATTGGCGTAAACTGCGCCCAAGCCTGCGAGGAGTTTCCATGACCGCTATTACCATCACTGACGCCGCCCACGATTACCTGGCTGATCTGCTCTCCAAGCAGAACACCCCTGGCATCGGCATCCGCGTCTTCATCACCCAGCCTGGCACCCAGTACGCCGAAACCTGCATTGCCTACTGCAAGCCGGGCGAAGAAAAACCCGAAGACACCGCGCTGGGGCTCAAAAGCTTCACCGCGTACATCGACCACTTCAGCGAAGCCTTCCTGGACGATGCCGTTGTCGACTACGCCACCGACCGCATGGGCGGCCAGTTGACCATCAAGGCGCCAAACGCCAAAGTTCCGATGGTCAACGCCGACAGCCCGGTCAACGAGCGCATCAACTACTACCTGCAAACCGAGATCAACCCGGGGCTGGCCAGCCACGGCGGTCAGGTCAGCCTGATCGACGTGGTCGAAGACGGCATCGCCGTCCTGCAGTTCGGTGGTGGTTGCCAGGGCTGCGGCCAGGCCGACGTGACGCTGAAGGAAGGCATCGAGCGCACCTTGCTCGAGCGCATTCCGGAGCTCAAAGGTGTCCGCGACGTGACCGACCACACGCAGAAAGAAAACGCCTACTACTAAGGTGTGCGCTGCGAAATCAAAAAACGGCGCCCCGTGAGCGCCGTTTTTTTATGGGTGATTGGAACCCTGTGGCGAGGGGGCATACCCCCTCGCCACAGGGTAGGTGGTGAATCAGGGCCTGTAGAGATGCGCATGCCCCGCACGATACAGCGATGACTCGCTGAAGTGATCACTGTCCAGCACCCTACCCACCAGAATCAACGCCGTACGACGAAATCCCTTCGATTCAACCTTCCCGGCAATATCTGCCAGCGTGCCCACCACCCAATCCTGATCCGGCCAGCTCGCGCGGTGCACCACTGCAATCGGGCAATCGGCACCGTAATGCGGCAGCAGTTCCTCGACGATCTTCGCCAGGTGACTGACCCCCAAATGAATCGCCATGGTCGCGCCGTGCTGCGCCAGGCTGGAGAATTCCTCTCCGGGTGGCATGGCGGTTTTGTCGGCGTAGCGAGTCAGGATCACGCTCTGCGAAATGTCCGGCAGGGTCAGTTCCGCGCCCAGGAGCGCTGCGCAAGCGGCTGTGGCAGTCACGCCGGGTACGATTTCGAACGCAATGCCCAGTTCACGCAGATAGCGAATCTGCTCGCCAATGGCGCCATACAGGCTCGGATCGCCGGAGTGCACCCGGGCCACATCCTGGCCTTTGGCGTGGGCGGTCTTGATCAGGTCGATGATCTGTTCCAGGTGCAGTTCGGCGCTGTTGACCACCTGTTCGGCACAGTGACCTTCCAGTACGGCGGCAGGCACCAGTGAGCCGGCATAAATGATCACCGGGCAACTGCGAATCAGGCGCTGGCCCTTGACGGTGATCAGTTCGGGGTCGCCGGGACCTGCGCCAATGAAGTAGACGGTCATCGTCGGTTCCTGTGGGAAAAAGGGGCTGAACAGGTCTTCAGATGAAGAATGTTCATGATCAAAGGCGGGGATTATGGGTTTTTACGCAGCGCCAGCCAATGCCAGGGTTGCCTGGGCATATTTTTGTCGTGGAATCAGCAGTTTTGCCGGGGCCTGGGCCAGTTGTTCGGCCAGGGCCAGTGCGGCGCTTTCCGCAACGCCGTAGCAACCGGTGCGTTCAAACGCTATTTGCGATTGATGGCTGAGTTGCGGTTCATAAGCGGCCAGTTGCTCACTGCTGAAATACATCAGTTCCAGGCCGAGTTGCTGAGCCAGTTCGATCAGTGCAGGTTCGTCGCGCTTCGAATCGATGCTGGCCAGCGCCTTGATTTCATGACGGGCAATCTGGTGCGCCTCCAGCGCCTGATCGAGCAGCGCCAGCAACGTGCTGACGGGGCAGCCCCGTTGGCAGCCCAGGCCGACCACCAGGGTCGGCGCTGTGCTGACGTCAGTCATGCGTTGTATTGACCATCGCTTTTGCGACGGAACAACCAGGCGCTGATCAGGCCCAGGGCCAGCCAGTATGCCACGTTGGTCAGTTGCGAAGCGATTTTGAACCGGGTTTCCAGCGCCTCTGGAGCAAGCATCGAATGCACCTCCGGTTGCGGCGCGCCAATCACATGGGGAACGGCGAGGATCGCCGCGCCGAGGACTTTCATCAGCCAGTGACGACTGAACACGATCAGTGCAATACCGACGGCGGTGGAGGCGGCGGTACCGACCCACCACAGTTGCCGTTGTGCCAGGTCGGCGGCGGCAGTGCCTGGCAATTCAGGTGGCAGGCCGAGAGTCGGCGCGAGCACGAAGGTCGCGTAACCGGCCAGGCCCCAGAGCAGGCCTTGAGAGGTTTTGGTCGGCGCACGCAAGGTGTACAGGCCGGCCAGCATCAGGGCGAAACCCACCGCCACCACCAGGTTGCCACCGGTGGTCGACAGCACGCGCTGCCAGCCGTCTTGCGGCTCCCAGGCTTGTGCATCGTGAGTGTGGGCAGACACCGCACTGTCGGCGTGTTCATGCATTTCAACAGCGGCCGGTTCGGCTTTTTCGTAGGTCTCGGCCTGCAAAATCAGCGGGGCGACCCAGAAACTTTGCAGCAGGGTCAGCAACAGGGCGGCCAGCAGCCCGGTGAAACCTGCGGTTTGCACAATACGCTTGATCATGTCGACAGCTCTCAATGGCACGGGAACGCGGAGCTGTGGCGGGTATCGTGGGCGGCGTTGTGCACCGCTTCGATGTGCGAGAAACCGGCGAAATACACAAGGCACGCGCCCAGGATCGACGCGCAGACGGCGGCTGCCAGACGTTGGGTCAGGGTTGAAGTGGTGCTCGCGGCTGTGTGTTCGGCGCTGCTGATGATCGACATGGCGTTTCCCTCTGGTCTGTCAGCGGGGAATAAGAGCGCATGCAAAAACCCGCACGACCAGGCGCGCAAGGTTTCAAACAGCGCCCGCCCACCGCGGGTTTGTTGGTTCAGTGATCGTACTGGTCACTTTGTGTTGCGGGCCGGTCTCCGGGCTCACGAGGGGCAAAGGCTTGCGCCTGGACCTGAAAGCATCACCTTCCCATGCCGCAGTGGCACAGTGGATCTGACGCTTCGCTCGCTTACCGTTGCGGGGGCAGCACCGGACTGACATGGCTTAAGAGTAAAGCACATGATTCACCGGTTTCCCGTTTCACCCTGTGAAGGGCACCCGTAACAAGGTGTGTAGGAGAGCATGGGCGGGGGTTGGGCGTCAATTGGCAGGGGTTCTCAATTCGGAACCGGGTCGACTCAATCGCGAGCGAGCTCGCTCCTGCATTTGACCGCATTTTTCTCAAAGAACCCCATCCCCTGTGGGAGCGAGCTTGCTCGCGATGGCGTCGTTACAGGCGCTACAGAACTCAGCATGAACATTGACCCGCCCCAAGACCATGCGTAGCCTTGCGCTTTCGAGGTTCTTCGGCGTTTGTCGAAGCTAAGAAGGGAACGCGGTCAATGCCGCGGCTGCCCCCGCAACTGTGAACGGTGATGTTCGTTGCCACGCCACTGCTGACTCAATCCATGGGGCCGGCGGGAAGGCGCAGCGAATGCCAGGCTCAAGCCCGGCACACCGTCAGCCAGGAGACCTGCCTCGTCACAGATTCTCACTTTCAACCGGGCGGGGTGATCCGGTGGCGAACTCTTCAGGCACGCGCGTGCGCGTTGCCGGTTGTCGTCCCGTATGCCCGCCAGCTTAGCCATAGGGCATCCGATGAAAACACTGGCCAAACTCCCCGTCACCATCGTTACAGGCTTTCTCGGCTCGGGTAAAACCACGCTGCTGCGGCACATGCTCGACAACGCCCAGGGTCGCCGCATCGCGGTGATCGTCAACGAATTTGGCGAGTTGGGCATCGACGGCGAAATCCTCAAGCAATGCTCCATCGGTTGCACCGAAGAAGAAGCCAATGGCCGTGTCTATGAACTGGCCAACGGCTGCCTGTGCTGCACCGTCCAGGAAGAATTCTTCCCGGTGATGCGCGAACTGGTGGCCCGTCGCGGCGATCTGGACCACATTCTCATCGAAACGTCCGGTCTGGCGTTACCCAAACCGCTGGTGCAGGCATTCCAGTGGCCGGAAATCCGCAGTGCCTGCACGGTAGATGCGGTAATCACCGTGGTCGACAGCCCGGCCGTGGCCGCCGGCACCTTCGCCGCGTTCCCGGATCAGGTCGACGCCCAGCGCAAACTCGACCCGAACCTGGACCACGAATCGCCGCTGCACGAACTGTTCGCTGACCAATTGGCCAGCGCTGACCTGGTAATCCTCAACAAAACCGACCTGATCAACCCGACGGACCTGGCCCGTGTGCGCCTGGAAGTCGCCGAGGAGTTGCCGCCAGCGGTGAAAATCATCGAAGCCAGCAGTGGTCGCCTGCCGCTGGACGTGCTGATCGGCCTGGGTGTCGGCTCCGAAGAACACATCGACAGCCGCCACAGCCACCACGACCATCATCACGATGGCGACGACGATCATGATGACCACGATCACGACGCCTTCGATTCGATCTCCATCGAACTGCCGCAAGCCGACGAAAGCCTGCTGCTGGATGCGCTGACCCAGTTGGTGGTTCAGCACGGCATCCTGCGCGTCAAGGGGTTTGCGGCGATTCCGAACAAGCCGATGCGCCTGCTGATCCAGGGCGTGGGTACGCGTTTTGACAAGCACTTCGACCGCCAGTGGGGCGCCGAAGAGGCGCGAGTCACTCGCCTGGTGCTGATCGGCCAGGAACTGGACGCCACTGTTCTCGAAGCGCAATTGCGCGCCGCGCTCAGCGTGTAAGCCATGCACCTGCTCAGGACCCAGCCCGGCGGTTTCGTGTCGGATGACAACATTGCCGACCTTGGACAAACCCCCGCCGAGCTGGTGGTCCTGTGCAGCGGCGATTCCAGCCTGGCGCTGCTCGCCGAAGCGGCGCAGCAGTTGCCCGACGATTACCCGAGCGTGCGCCTGGCCAATCCGATGCAGGTGCAGAACCACGCCTCGGTTGACCTGTACGTCGATGAAGTCTTGCGCCACGCCAAGGTCATTCTGATCTCGCTGCACGGCGGTATCGCCTATTGGCGTTACGGCATCGAGCGTCTGGTCGAGCTGTCGCAGCGCGGCGTGCAGCTGATTCTGGTCCCGGGTGATGATCGCCCGGACCCGGAGCTCAGCGACTTGAGCACCGTCGATGCCGAGGATCGCGACCGGCTCTGGCAGTTTCTGCGCCAGGGCGGCATGGGCAACGCCCTCGACTTCTTCCGCTGTCTGGCCAATCGCTGGCTGGCGCGTGATTACACCTGGGACGAACCGCAAACCCTGCCACGCACGGCGATTTACCATCCGCACAAACATTCTGCCGCACTGAGCGACTGGCAGGCCGACTGGAACGCCGATCAACCGGTGGCGGCGGTGCTGTTTTACCGCTCCCATCTGCAGGCGGCGAATACCGCTTTCATTGATGCTTTTTGCCAACGGTTGCAGGCAGCGGGGTTGAATCCGTTGCCAATCGCGCTGGCGAGCCTGAAAGAACCCGGCTGCCTTTGCGTGGTCGAGGACTGGCTCGATGAGGCCTGCGTCTCGGTGATTCTGAACACCACCGGCTTTGCCCAGTCCAGCCCGGAAGCACCGCATGTGCGGCCATTCCGCCGCAATATTCCGGTGATCCAGGCGATTTGCGCCCAGGACAACGAACCGGGTTGGCGCGCCAGTGAACAGGGGCTTGGCCCCCGCGACCTGGCGATGCACATTGCCTTGCCGGAACTGGACGGGCGCATCATCAGCCGCCCGATCAGCTTCAAGGACCTGGCGTGGCGCAGTGAGCGCAGCCAGTCGGATGTGGTCTGCTACCGGCCGCAGCCGGAACGCATGGATTTTGTTGCCGAACTGGCGCGGCGCTGGATCGATCTGGCGCGGGTGCCCAATGCTGAAAAACGTATTGCCTTGATTCTCGCCAACTACCCGACCCGCGACGGTCGCATCGGCAATGGCGTGGGCCTCGATACCCCGGCAGCGGCGCTGAATATCCTGCAGGCGTTGCATGCCGAAGGTTATCCATTACCGGCTGAGTTACCAGACAGCGGCACCGCGCTGATCCAGCAGTTACTGGGCAGCGTCAGCAACGACCTCGATACTCTTGACCTGCGTCCTTGCCAGCAAAGCCTGGGCATGGGTGATTATCTCGTGATGTTCAACGCACTGCCTGAAGCCAATCGCGTGGCGGTACTCGAACGTTGGGGGGCGCCGGAAGACGACCCGATGTGTCGCAGCGGGCGGATGATGATCGCCGGCCTGCGTTTCGGCCTGACCTTCGTCGGCATTCAGCCGGCCCGGGGTTATCAGGTCGACCCTAGCGCGGTGTATCACGACCCGGATCTGGTGCCGCCCCACGGCTACCTGGCTTTCTACTTCTGGCTGCGCAACACCTATGGCGCCCACGGCGTGATCCACGTCGGTAAACACGGCAACCTCGAATGGCTGCCGGGCAAGGGCGTGGGGCTGTCGGAACATTGCTGGCCAGATGCTTTGCTCGGACCGCTGCCGAACATCTACCCGTTCATCGTCAACGACCCGGGCGAGGGCGCCCAGGCCAAACGGCGTACCCAGGCGGTGATCATCGATCACCTGATGCCACCGCTGACTCGCGCCGAAACCTACGGCCCGCTGTGTAACCTCGAACTGTTGGCCGACGAATATTACGAAGCGCAGCTGCTCGATCCTCGCCGCGCCCGTGAGTTGCAGCGCGACATCCTGCAACTGGTGCGTGACACCCACATCGACCGTGAACTGCAACTGGACGAACAACTCGACAGCGATGCCGACGCAGCGATCTGGTTGCCGCGACTCGACACTTACCTGTGCGACTTGAAAGAGTCGCAGATCCGCGACGGCCTGCATGTGTTCGGCGAATCGCCCACCGGACGTTTGCGCATCGATACCTTGCTGGCGCTGTTGCGCATTCCACGGGGCGATGGCCGTGGTGCGCAGTCGAGTCTGTTGCGGGCACTGGCCAAGGCCTTCGGACTAGGATTCGATCCGCTTGATTGCGCCTTGGCCGAGCCGTGGACCGGGCCTCGACCGAATGCCTTGTCGTCGATCAGCACTGAACTGTGGCGCACCACTGGCGATACCCGCGAACGCCTCGAACTGTTCGCCACACAACTGATTACGCAGGCATTAGCTGACCCCTGTGGGAGCGAGCCTGCTCGCGATGGTGTGTCAGTCGACATCAATGTGGCTGACACACCATCGCCT
>NZ_JBYTDD010000036.1:0-77314 GCF_058791055.1 Pseudomonas sp. EU05-FHT14B02
CTGCCGAAAACTGCGTAACTCTTTGTTTACCAAGGAGTTTTCCGTTTCGACTGCGCCGGAAGTGGGGCGAATTATAGACATCTATAATCTGCCGTCAAGCACTGATTCTGTTTTTCTATCACCGTCCTGCAGAATGCAGCAAAACGACCCAAAGGACACCTATATAGAGGAGCCAGAACGCTCCCTCTATATAGAAGAGCTTCCACATAGGAAGCTGCAGCCCAAGCCATAGCCAAAAAACCAGCCCACGCGCACTGACGATTGACGGACTGCTAAAAAACAAAAAAGCACCCCAAGGTGCTTTTTTGTTATCGCTATCAGTTGAACAATGCCGACACCCTCGCCCGCGCCATGTGCAGCTTTTTGTAGCTATCGATCAGGCGAAGGTGCCTGTCGAGCCCTTCCAGTTTCATGCTCGTCGGCGTCAGACCATAGAATCGCACGCTGCCATCCACGGACCCTATCGCCGCGTCCATCCGCTCGTTGCCGAACATCCGACGGAAGTTGACCTCGTAGTCGCTCAGTTCCAGATCATCGTCCAGCTGCATTTCCAGTACGACGTTCACGGCTTGATAAAACAAGCCGCGCTCGACGGTGTTGTCGTTGTATTGCAAGAAGGCTTCCACCAGATCCTTGGCCTGATCAAACTTCTGCAAGGCGAGATAAATCAGCAGCCTCAGCTCCAGGATCGTCAACTTGCCCCAAGGCGTGTTGTCGTCGAACTCGATGCCGATCAAAGTGGTGATGTCGGTGTAGTCATCCAGCTCACTGTTTTCCAGACCTTGGGCCAGCGATCTCAGGCCGACCTTGCTCAGGCTGTGCAGATTCAGGATGTCAGCGCGGAACTGCAGCGCTTTGTTGGTGTTATCCCAGATCAAATCTTCTACCGGATAAATTTCCGAGTAACCCGGCACCAGAATGCGGCAGGCCTTGGCACCAATGTGCTCATAGACTGCCATGTACACTTCTTTGCCCATGTCCTCGAGAATGCCGAACAGGGTCGCGGCCTCTTCGGTATTGGAGTTTTCGCCTTGACCGGAGAAATCCCACTCAACGAATTCAAAATCCGGTTTTGCACTAAAGAAGCGCCACGAGACCACACCGCTGGAGTCGATAAAGTGCTCGACGAAGTTGTTCGGCTCAGTCACCGCCTGACCTTCGAAGGTCGGCTGAGGCAGATCGCTCAGGCCTTCGAAACTGCGGCCTTGCAGCAGCTCCGTCAGGCTGCGCTCCAGCGCCACTTCCAGGCTTGGGTGCGCGCCGAACGAGGCAAACACGCCACCTGTACGCGGGTTCATCAAGGTCACACACATCACCGGGAACTCCCCGCCCAGCGATGCATCCTTGACCAGCACCGGGAAGCCCTGCTCTTCCAGGGCCTGGATACCAGCCAGAATCCCCGGGTATTTCGCCAGTACTTCCTGCGGCACATCCGGCAGGGCCATTTCGCCTTCGAGGATTTCGCGTTTGACCGCGCGTTCGAAGATCTCCGACAGGCACTGCACCTGGGCTTCGGCCAGGGTGTTGCCGGCGCTCATGCCATTGCTCAGGAACAGGTTTTCGATCAGGTTGGACGGGAAGTACACCACCTCATTGTCCGACTGGCGCACAAACGGCAGTGAACAGATGCCGCGCTGGGTATTGCCGGAGTTGGTGTCGTACAGATGCGAGCCACGCAACTCGCCATCCCGGTCGTAAATTTTCAGACAGTACTCGTCGAGGATTTCAGTCGGCAGTTCGTCCTTCGGGCCAGGCTTGAACCAGCGCTCGTCCGGGTAATGCACAAACGCCGCGTTGGCGATGTCCTCGCCCCAGAACTGATCGTTGTAGAAGAAGTTGCAGTTGAGCCGCTCGATAAACTCGCCCAGTGCCGATGCCAGCGCGCCCTCTTTGGTCGCGCCTTTGCCGTTGGTAAAACACATTGGCGAGTGCGCATCGCGGATGTGCAACGACCACACATTGGGAACAATATTGCGCCACGAAGCGATTTCAATCTTCATGCCCAAGTCAGCCAGGATGCCCGACATGTTGGCGATGGTTTGCTCCAGCGGCAGGTCCTTGCCCACTATGTAGGTGCCCGCTTCGCTGGTCGAGTGCGGCATCAGCAACGCTTGGGCATCGGCGTCGAGGTTTTCGACCTCTTCAATCACAAACTCAGGCCCGGTTTGCACCACCTTCTTTACCGTACAACGGTCGATGGAGCGCAAGATCCCCTGACGGTCCTTGGCGGAAATGTCCGCTGGCAATTCAACCTGAATCTTGAAAATCTGGTTGTAGCGGTTTTCCGGATCAACAATGTTGTTCTGCGACAGGCGGATATTTTCGGTGGGGATATTGCGAGTTTCGCAATACAGCTTCACGAAATACGCCGCACACAACGCCGACGAAGCCAGGAAGTAATCGAACGGCCCCGGTGCCGAGCCATCGCCCTTGTAGCGAATGGGTTGATCGGCAATCACCGTGAAGTCGTCGAACTTGGCTTCAAGTCGAAGGTTGTCGAGAAAGTTGACCTTGATTTCCATGTGCAATTACCAGAATTACGAGCTAAACGATTTGGCCGCCATTATCCGGTTTTTCGGCACAGACCGTTAACTTTCCGCTATTTATCGATCAACACCACACCGCGCTCCTCAAGCAAGCGCACAAACATCGTCAGGCTCTGCGACACGGTCCCCCTGCGCCACACCAGCCAGGTGCGTAAATAGCGGAACGACTCCGACAACGGCCAGACACTGACCGTCGTGCATCCAGGCATGCTTTCGAGCATGCTGCGGGGCATCAGCGCCAGGCCGGCACCGGCGCTGACACAAGCCAGCATGCCGTGATAGGACTCCATTTCGAAAATCTTGCCGGGCACCGCCGCGCCATTGGCGAACCAGCTTTCGAAATGATGGCGATAGGAGCAGTTGGAGCGGAAGGCATAGATGTTTTCGCCATTCACATCCTTGGCCCGATGAATCGGGTCATGGTTGAGGGGGGCGATCAGGACCATTTCCTCCTCGAATGCAGGCACACCCTCCAGCGCCGGATGCAACACCGGACCATCGACAAATGCAGCGGCCAGACGCCCGGACAGCACTCCATCGATCATGGTCCCGGAGGGGCCGGTGGACAGGTCCAGTTCGACCTTGGCGTGCTTCTGGTTATAGGCGGCCAATAGCTCTGGAATACGTACCGCTGCAGTACTTTCCAGCGAACCCAGGGCGAAGGCTCCCTGCGGTTCTTCACCCGCCACGGTGGCGCGCGCCTCCTGAACCAGGTCGAGAATACGTCGAGCGTAATCCAGAAAACTCCAGCCGGCCGGCGACAGGCGCAGGCGACTCTTCTCGCGAATAAACAGATCCACTCCCAGGTCCAGTTCAAGCTGTTTGATTCTGGTCGTGAGATTCGATGGCACCCGGTGGATATGCTGGGCGGCCGCGCTGATGCTGCCGTGCTCGGCGACAGCCTTGAAAATTTCGAGCTGAACCAGATCCAATCCATTCTCCAAACGTGAACGTTACGCTCAGTATTATTCAGTTTCCAGAAAACATATAGCCCCATAACCTGAGCACATTCCTACCTCGCAGGACGGTGCCATGACCAACGTATCCAGCCTTACCCATGCCATTTCGATCAACCCCGCTACGGGCGAGCAGATCGGCCATTACCCTTTCGAATCCGATTCGGCATTACAGGCCGCGCTGACGCGGGCCGCTACCGGGTTTCGCGCCTGGCGCGGCAAACCGGTTGAACAGCGCGCGCAACTGTTGATCAACCTCGGTCAGGCCTTGCGCAACAATGCACAGGCCATGGCGAACATGATCACCCAGGAAATGGGTAAGCCGATTACTCAGGCCCGCGGTGAAATTGAAAAATGTGCGCAACTCTGCCAGTGGTACGCCGAACACGGCCCCGCCATGCTGAGCCCGGAACCGACTCTGGTGGAAGGAGGCAAGGCAGGTATTGAATATCGTCCCCTGGGCCCGATTCTCGCCGTGATGCCGTGGAACTTCCCCATCTGGCAAGTCCTGCGCGGCGCGGTCCCCACCCTGCTCGCTGGCAATACCTACGTGCTCAAGCACGCGCCAAACGTCATGGGTAGCACCTATCTGCTACTGGAGGCCTTCAAGCAAGCGGACTTCCCCGAAGGTGTTTTCGAAGTCATCAACGTCAGCCCGGACGGTGTATCCAAGGCGATCGCCGATCCACGCATCGCGGCCGTCACCCTTACCGGTAGCGTGCGAGCGGGCATGGCCATCGGTGCTCAGGCCGGAGCCGCACTGAAGAAGTGCGTATTGGAACTGGGTGGCTCCGACCCCTTTATCGTGCTGAACGACGCGGACCTCGATGAAGCGGTAAAAGCCGCTGTAATCGGGCGCTATCAAAACACCGGACAGGTCTGCGCCGCAGCCAAACGACTGATTGTCGAGCAAGGCATTGCCCGGGAATTTACCCGCAAGTTCGTCGAGGCCACCCAACAACTGGTTGTCGGTGATCCACTGGCTACCACCACCTATATCGGCCCGATGGCTCGCTTCGATCTGCGCGATGAACTGGATCAACAAGTACGCGACACGCTGAAAGAAGGCGCGACGTTGCTAATGGGTGGAAAGAAGGCTGAAGGTCTCGGTAACTACTATGAGCCCACTGTACTCGGCGAAGTGACGGATCAGATGACATCATTCAAACAGGAGTTGTTTGGTCCAGTGGCTTCTATCATCACAGCCCGAGACGCAGCCCATGCGCTGGAGTTGGCCAATGACAGCGAGTTCGGCCTCACCGCCACCCTCTACACGCGCAATGTTGAACTCGCCAGGCAGATGGCCGGCGAACTTGAAACCGGCGGCGTGTTCATCAACGGCTATAGCGCCAGCGATCCGCGCGTCAGTTTTGGTGGCGTGAAGAAGAGTGGCTTTGGCCGTGAACTCTCGCATTTCGGGGTGCGTGAATTCTGTAATGCACAAACGGTTTGGCTGGATCGGCGCTAGGGCCGGTATAAATAGGGGGAGTTTTCAGACACGAAAAAGCCCAGCCTTCTCAGGCTGGGCTCATTCATTGAAAAACAGGGTCGGGACGGTGTGATTGAAACTCGCTCCCTGGCCCCCCATACAGTTAATCAATATTCACCCCTAGATCAATTTACCCATCTATAGAATCTTCAAGCCCAGTAAAATCCAGCCATCCTGCGTATTACTCTCCCCTTCGAAGGCGATCAGCATTCACACGCCATTGCACCGGATGTTTTTTATCCCGACAAATACCCCCATTACCTTTGATCCTGTTACGCCTTGTTGAACAGTGACTACTGGACAATCTCTAACACTCACACTTCCCACAAATAACATAACCTCCCAATAACTGTCAGACCAACATCAATTAGCCTCGCTGACTTCTTATAACATTCGTTGACACTAAGACGTAGACCCCATAGATTAATGGCACTCTGCCAACACCAAGACGACGCATCAACTTTTAAAAGTTAATGGAATGCTGAGTTTCTGAGTTATTTCATAACTGGTACAACGCATGAAATATGTAGACGATATTGCGAAACTCTTTACACGTTTTGGTGCCAATGCGGAGAGTTACCAGGAAATACAACCGAACTACAAAGTTTTCAAAGACGACCCGGTTACACCTGCGCTCGCTGAGCCAGAACCATCGGTGGTCTTGCCTCCCCCAACATCAACGCCCCCTGTACTTCTAATGGACGAGCCACAGCCTTCTTCATTGGTTGGCGCGTTGGTCGAGCCTGTGACGCATGTTGTCCTCTCGCAACCGTCTCCCATATCCCCTCCTCTGACCAAGCCACTTGCCAGTTCTGCTGCTTGCGATCGTCAGCGATTGAGCGACCTGTTGCGTGAACTCAACCAGGTTCGTCGGGACGGTCTACCAGAAACAACTCGCAAGCGGACCAAGGCGAAGGTCATTGCTATCGTTTCGGCGAATGGTGGAGTGGGTAAAAGCACCGTCGCCGCTGGCCTCGCAAAAACCCTTCGGCGCGTTGGCGGGCGTACCATCGCGATTGATCTGGACCCTCAGAACGCGCTGTCCGGCCACTTGGGTATCACCCGGCAGGTTCCCGGGCTGATCCAGCTCCAAGAACAGGACGCAGACTGGGGCGCTCATCGCCTACCGGGCTTTAGCGACAGCGAGTGCCTGCCCTTCGGCACTGGCGAGGTGAACGACCGCCGATTGCTCAAGCAGTTGATGCTTGAAGATTCTGACTGGTTGAATCAGCACCTTGCGTCAATGAACCTCAGCGAAAACGATACCGTGATCCTGGACACACCTTCGGGTGCGACCGTCTATTCGCAACAGGCACTCGACGCCGCCGATCTGGTGCTGGTAATGACGGTGGCCGACGCGGCCTCCTACCTGGCACTGGACACTATGACCCAGTGGCTGGAAACCAGCCCAAGACGCGCGCAGCGGCACCGGTATGTGCTCAACCGACGGGATGACTCGCGCTCGTTCAGCAGGGACATGGGTGTGCTGTTTCTGCGGCGGCTCGGTGCCAACCTGATCGGGACGATTCGCCTCGATCACCAGTTCAACGAGTCGCTGGCCTATGGTCGGGACCTGCTGCAGTACGCACCTGAGAGCATTGGCTGTCAGGATATTCTCTCGCTGTCAGGCGCGATCCATGCCCTGCTTTTCACGGACGCCTCCAGCCTGCAGGGCACGCCATGACCGCCCGGCTGAATCAGGCACCTGCTAAGGCGTGGTGGCTGGAGGAGCTATTGGATACTTTCCAGGCTCACGTCAGTCGATGGCCCCAACGTTGGCGCCAAGGCCTGAAGCTCTCAGCCGGGCTCTTCGCCGCATTGCTGGTGCTGGGTATCCTCACCGCGCCGCTGAACCTGTATTCCCAGGCCGCGTTTGCCGCCGTCTGCTTCGCCACCAGCCTGATCATCCGCAAGCAAGCCGGGCGCCTGGCGATCCTGGCCCTGATCACCCTCTCGCTGATCGCTTCGCTGCGCTACATGTACTGGCGCTTGACTGACACCCTGGGCTTCGACAATTGGCAGGATGCCGTATTCGGCTACGGGCTGGTGCTGGCCGAACTGTATGCCTTGCTCATCCTCGTCTTCGGCTACGTACAGACTGCCTGGCCGCTGCACCGCAAACCGCAGCTTCTACAACAGCCGCCCGCTGAATGGCCGACGGTAGACGTTTTCATTCCCACCTATAACGAAGCGTTGGGCATCGTCAAACTGGTGGTGCTCGCCGCTCAGGCTATCGACTGGCCCGAGGGCAAACTGCGAGTGCACGTGCTCGATGACGGACGCCGGGAGGAGTTCAAGGCTTTCTGTCAGCAGATTGGTGTCAACTACATCACCCGCGACAACAATCACCATGCCAAGGCCGGCAACCTCAACGAGGCACTCAAGGTCACCGATGGCGAATTCATCGCCATATTCGACGCCGACCACGTGCCCACCCGCTCCTTCCTCCAGATCACCATGGGCTGGTTTTCAAAGGATCCGAACCTGGCGTTGCTACAAACGCCGCACTTCTTCTATTCACCCGATCCGTTCGAAAAGAACCTCGATACCTTTCGCTCGGTACCCAATGAAGGTGAGTTGTTCTATGGCCTGGTGCAGGACGGCAACGACCTGTGGAACGCAGCATTTTTCTGCGGTTCTTGCGCGGTCATCCGGCGGACTCACTTGCTGGAAGTCGGCGGCATCGCCACCGAAACCGTGACGGAGGATGCGCACACGGCACTCAAGCTCAATCGCCGAGGCTTCAACACGGCCTATCTCGCCATTCCACAAGCGGCGGGCCTGGCCACCGAAAGCCTTTCCCGGCACATCAGCCAGCGCATACGTTGGGCGCGGGGCATGGCGCAGATTTTTCGGACCGACAATCCGCTATTTGGCAAAGGTCTGAACCTGGGGCAGCGCATCTGCTACCTCAACGCCATGATGCACTTTTTCTACAGCCTGCCCCGGCTGGTGTTCTTGACCGCACCCTTGGCCTATCTGTTTTTCGACGCGCAGATTTTCCATGCCTCGGCGTTGATGGTCACGGTCTATGTACTGCCGCATATTATCCATTCCAGCCTGACCAACTCCGCCATCCAGGGGCGTTTCCGCCATTCCTTCTGGAACGAAGTGTATGAGTCGGTGTTGGCCTGGTACATCATGCGACCGGTACTGTTGGCCCTGATCAGCCCTTCGCTGGGCAAGTTCAATGTGACCGACAAGGGCGGCACCATCGAGAAGGACTATTTCGACTGGAAGCTTGCACGGCCTTACATCGTGCTGCTGACCTTGAACATGATCGGTCTGGTGATTGGCGTGATGAAGCTGGTCGGGAGTGATTCGGCCGAGGTCACGACCCTGCTGATCAACCTGGCCTGGACCCTGTACAACATCATCATCGTCAGCACCGCCGTAGCGGTGGCCACTGAGTCCTCCCAGGTACGCAACGAACCCAGGGTGCCCGCTGACCTGCCCGTGCGTGTCTACCGCGAAGACGGCACCTGGTTCGATTGCAAAACTCAGGACTTCTCACAAAGCGGCGTGGGTCTGGCACTGCCACCGCAGGTTCAGCTCAGCGTCAATGAGAAGCTGCGGCTGTGCATTTTGCGCACGCCGCCTTCAAGCCTCTTTCCCGCAACAACGATCTTCAACAACGACGGCGTTGCAGGCGTGCAATTCGAAGGTTTGACCCTGCGCCAGCAAAGTGAACTGGTGCGACTGACCTTTTCACGGGCCGACACCTGGGCCAATACCTGGGGTAACGGCCGCCTCGACGCGCCCATGTCGGCATTGCGCGAGGTCAGCGGCATTGGCTTACGCGCCATCCTGCGCTTGTTCGTTGCAAGCCTGAAGGACAGCCACGCGCTGCTGCGCAAACGCCCCGACACTCCATCACCCATCGACTCCACCGCGGACACGCAACGATCTTGAAGCCTTCCACTCGCCGGACCTTTCTTCCTCGTCGCTCACTCATGCTGATCGCCTGCTCGCTAGTGGGCTGGAACGGCTGGGCGTTGAATGCTGCCGCCCAAATCAGCGCCACAGAACCGGTGATGATGACGGTCGCATCGCCGCCCGGGACCGACGCCCCGAGCAACAGCTATACCCGCACCCTCAAGGAGCTGGGCAAACGCTATTCGATGACCCTTAAAGGCGTAGAGGCAACCGACAGTGTGAATTTCGATGTGCGCGCCGATGAAGTCGTCACGGCTGCACAGGTCACGCTGCAGTACAGTTACTCACCGGCGCTGCTGGCCGACCTTTCGCAAATCAACGTGCTGATCAACGATCAAGTGGCCGCCAGCCTGCCCCTCCCGAAGGAAGAGGCCGGGAAATTGCAGACCCGGATCGTGCAGATTCCGCCGCAGACCATCACCGAATTCAATCGGCTCAGCCTGCAGTTCATCGGTCATTACACGATGCAATGTGAAGACCCTTTGCACTCCAGCCTTTGGGCCAGGATCGGCAACGAGAGCCAGCTGAGCCTCCAGGTGACGTCGATTAAACAGCCCAACGACCTGTCCGCTCTGCCGCGTCCCCTGTTCGATCGTCGAGACGCCTCGCCCTTGAAGCTGCCCTTCGTGTTCGCCGCGCGCCCGGGCGGTCCTGAGCTTGAGGCCGCCGGGATCCTGTCGTCCTGGTTTGGCGCCCTGGCCAGCTACCGCGGCGCAACCTTCCCCGCCAGCCTCACCAGCCTGCCGGCCAAGGGCAACGCGGTGGTTTTTGTCAGCGGTAACGAATCAACGACCTTGAGTGGTTTGCCGATCAAAGAGGCCACGGGGCCGACATTGACCCTTATGAGCAACCCGAATGATGCTCAGGGCAAACTATTGATCGTCTCCGGGCGCGATGGCGCCGATCTCAAGGTCGCCGCGACAGCGTTGGTCCTCGGCGGCTCGGCCTTTTCCGGGCAGAGCGTGGTGATCGACCGGATCGACTCGCTCAAGCCACGCCAACCGTACGACGCGCCAAACTGGCTGCCCTCCGATCGCCCGGTTCGCCTGGGTGAACTGGCCAAGCCCGCAGAACTCAATGTGTCGGGTTACAACCCGGGACAAATGACAGTGGCGCTGCGCTTGCCACCCGACCTGTTCAACTGGCGTGAGCCCGGTGCGCAACTTGACCTGAAATACCGCTATACGCCGCAACCGGTCTCCACAAACTCTTCGTTACTGATCAGTTTCAACGACACCTTCATCAAGTCGATCGACCTGCCTTCGATCGAGAAACTCGGCAACAGCGACAGCTTGCTGTCGATGCTCAAAACCGACGACAGCCTGGCCCGCACGTCGCGCATGCTGTTGCCGCTCAATTCAGTCGCGCTGCAATCGCGCCTGCAATTTCGCTTCATGTATGACTACATCAAACAGGGCGAATGCCGCGACATCATCATCGACAACATGCGTGGCGTGATCGACCCGGACTCGACCCTGGACCTCAGCCAGTACGAACATTTCATGGCCATGCCCAACCTCGGGGTGTTCAAGGACAGTGGCTTCCCGTTCACCCGCATGGCCGACCTGTCTGAAACATCGGTGATCCTGCCCAACGAGCCAGGCCCGGCCGACCTGAGCGCCTATCTGACCCTGCTGGGCCGCTTCGGCGACTCCACCGGTTATCCGGCCACCGGTGTGAAGGTGGTCCACGCCGATCAGGTGGCCGAGCAAAGCGACCGGGATTTGCTGGTGCTCGCCTCGGGCAACAATCAGCCGCTGCTGCAGCAATGGCAAAGCCTTCTGCCGGCCAAGGGCGAAGATGCTGCGCAGTACTTTGAACTGTCTGACCTGCCCTTGCGCCTGCGCAACTGGATCAGCCCGGATACGAAAACCAATCTACGCGAAGCGCGCAGCAGCTTCAGGTTTAGCGCTGAAGATGGCAGTGCTTATCTGACCGGATTCGAATCGCCGCTCAAGAGTGGCCGCAGCGTGGTGTTTATCGCCGGCACAAGGCCCGACGGCCTGGCCGACGTGACCAACGCCCTGCTCAGCAGCGAAGAAAATGCCCAGCAATTGCAAGGCAGCCTGGTGGTGGTCAGGGGCAAGCATGTCGAGTCGTTAGTCGCCGAGCAGGATTACTACGTTGGACGCCTGGGTCCGTTGCGCTATCTGCAGTGGTACCTCTCGCAGAACGTAATTGCGCTCATGCTGTTCACTCTCCTCGGGGTCCTGCTGCTTGCTTGCATGGCCTATCTGGCCTTGCGCTTACAGGCCAAACGTCGTCTTGGCCAATGAGCCGCGCAGGCCTGTGTCGTCCATGAGCAGCCCGGGTACTTCACTTCGCCAGGGCCTGCGTGTTAACACGCGCAGGTTGAGCGCGGCGCTGGCGCTTGCCCTGCTGGCGCCGGCAACAGCGGCCGCAAACTCCTGCGAGTCGCCAGCCTGGCCACTGTGGCAAACCTACGCAACGCGCTTCGTCCAGGACGACGGCCGGGTTCTGGAGTCGAGCCTGAAGAGCAATCACAGCACCTCTGAAGGGCAGTCATACAGCATGCTCTTCGCACTGATCGGCAACGATCAGCCACGCTTCGACACGCTCTGGCGCTGGACCTCGGCCAACCTCGCCGGCGCAGACATCGCCACACGCCTGCCGGGCTGGTTATGGGGGCAAGGCACGGACGGTCAATGGCGCCTGCAGGACGCCAATTCGGCTGCCGACGCCGACCTGTGGATCGCCTACGCCCTGCTCGAAGCCGCACGCCTGTGGGATCGGCCGGACTATCACCAGGACGCCCTGCACCTGATGGCGACGATCGAGGCGCAATTGGTCGTCAAACTGCCCGGGCTGGGACCGATGGTATTGCCTGGACCACAGGGCTTCGTCCAGCCGGACGCACTCTGGCGCCTGAACCCCAGCTATCTGCCACTGCCACTGTTACGGCGGCTGGCCAAGGAAGCCCCCACCGGGCCGTGGCAAGCGATTGCCAATAACACGGCGACGATGATTAGCCAATCAAGCCACCACGGTTTTGTCGCTGACTGGGTCAGTTATCAAGGCACTTCAACGCAATCGGGCGCCTTCGTGAGCGACCCGATCAACGGCGACACGGGCAGCTACGACGCCATTCGCGTGTACCTCTGGCTGGGCATGAATGATGCCTCCGAGCCGCTGGCAGCGCTGCTGCTCAAACGGCTGGACGGCATGGCCCGCAGCACTGTCGCAACGGGTTCCCCCCCGGAAACAGTCGAGGTCCGCCACGGCAATGCCCGGGGTCAAAGCCCGTTCGGATTCCGGGCTGCGCTGATCCCCTACCTTCAGGCCAAGGGGCAACCCGGGTTGGCCGATCAGCAGAGACACCTCGTGGATCTCGCCTTGCGCGAGGCACTGGCCAGGCCTGATGCCGACGTCGGTCCGCCGCGTTACTACGACTTGATGCTCAGCCTGTTCGCGCTCGGCTGGGCAGATAAACATTACCGATTCCGGGAAGACGGAACGCTGAAACTCTCCTGGGAGACCGCATGCACGCGCACCACCGCACGCTAGCCATCGCCGCCATGAGCGCATGGACGGCCGCTGCTGCCCACGCTCAAAGTCCGACGCCACAGACATTACTCGTCGAGCAAGGGCAGTACTGGCAGTTGCACAAAAACCCTCAACGCGCTGCGGAAGTCTGGCTGAAAGTCCTGTTGCTGGACCCGCTCCAGGTTGACGCACTGTACGGCTTGGGCTTGATCGGCGTGCAACAGGGCAAGCCACAACAGGCGCAGCAATACCTCGCCCGCTTGCAGGCCATCCAGCCAACGCCTCGGCAGGCACTGCAACTGGCGCAGGACATCGCCCTGGCACAACCGCAGAGCCAGCAGCACCTGGAAGAGGCTCGGCGCCTCGTCGATGCCGGCGAGCGTGACAAGGCGACCGTCATGTTTCGGTCGCTGTTCGATGGCCGTCCACCTCAAGGCACGATCGGCCGCGAGTATTACAACAACCTTGCCTTCAATCAGGCCGACTGGGCTGAAGCACGCAGCGGATTTCAGCGCCTGCAACGTGAAATGCCCAACGACTCGATCGTCGCACTGTTTTACGCAAAGCATCTGGTGCGTCATGAAGACAGCCGAGCCGAAGGCATCCGCGCCCTGGCTGCGCTGACCCAGCGTACCGACATTGCCGGTGATGCCGACGAAAGCTGGCGCCTGGCGCTGACCTGGATCGGCCCGCCCAATCCGGCACAAGTGCCTTTGTTCGAGGCGTACCTCAAGACACATCCGGATGACGTGGAAATCCGGGCGCAGATGAATAAGGGCAAGCAACAGGTAGCAGCAACGACGGCCAGCAAGGCATGGCAACCGCCCGCCGACGTCGCGCGCGGCCTGAAGGCGCTCAAAGAAGGGGATCAGGCCACCGCTGAACAGGCTTTTCAAGCGCGCCTGAAAACCCGGCCCGACGATGCCGACGCGCTGGGAGGCCTTGGGGTTGTTCGTCAGCAGCAACACCGATTGGCCGAAGCGGAAAAGCTCTTGGGGCAGGCCACGCGACAACCTGACGGCAGCCAGTGGCAAGTCGCGCTGAACGAAGTGCGCTACTGGTCTGCGTTGCAGCAGGCTCGGGACGCCCATGCCAAAGGCCAGTCAGCCCAGGCACAGGCTCTGGTAAACCAGGCGCTGCGCCTGACCCCGAACGGGGTGGACGCTCGCCTCGCCCTGGCGGATATTCAGGCCAGTGCGGGCCAGTTCGATGACGCTCAAGACAACTATCGCCAGGTGCTGAGACTGCGCCGCGACGACCCTCAAGCACAGGAAGGGCTGGTCAACGTGCTGCTCAAGAGCGGCAAGAACGATGAAGCCCTGCAACTGATCAACAACCTGCCCGCCACCGGGCAGGCAAAGATCGGCCAGTCCGCACGCCTGAAAGCCTTGCGTGCGACGCAACTGGCTGCCCTCGCCGAACAACGCAACGACCTGCCCGCAGCGCGCAACGCCTTGCAAGACGCGTTGCGCTACGAACCGGACAACGTCTGGACGCGTTTCGCCCTGGCCCGCCTGAACCTGGCGATGGGCGAACCGCAAAAGGCCCGGGACCTGATCAACACCATGCTCCAGGCCCATCCCAACGATGCCGATGCGCTTTACGTCAGCGCCTTGCTGTCGGTCCAGATGGGTGAGTGGAAAGCCGCCCAGACAACATTGGGACGCTTGCGCCCCGACCAGAGCACCCCGGACATGCAAGCGCTGGCTGCTGATGTCAGCCTAAACCTGCAACTCAGCCAAGCGATAGAGTTGGGCAAACGCGGACAGCGCCAGGAAGCCCTGACCTTGCTCGATCGTATTCAGCCGATGGCCAACAACAGTCCTGATCGCACAGCGAGCCTGGCTTCGGCCTATGTCGACATCGACGAACCGACCCGTGCACTGGCCCTCATGCGCGGCCAGTTGCAACACACCGCTAAGCCCTCGGCGGATTTCGTCCTGCAATACGCCGCTGTCCTGCTTAAATCCGGAGAAGACGCACAGGTCAACGAGATTCTGCGCGATCTTCAGAACAGACCCTTGAACGCGCCGGCTCGCAAGCGTTTCGACGACCTGCTCTACCTCTATCGCATCCGCCAGGCTGACCAACTGCGTGAACTCGGCGATCTGGCCAATGCCTATGACACGCTGGCGCCCGCACTGGCACAACGTCCCGGTGACAGCGCTGCCGTCGCGGCCCTGGCGCGGATGTACTCGGCCAATGGCGACACGGCAAAAGCTCTCGAACTCTATAAACCTCTGTTACAGCGCCAGCCAAACGACCCGCAACTGCTGCTGGGTGCAGCCGACGCGGCGGTGCTGGCACATGACACGGCCTTTGCCGAACAGGCTCTGCAACAGCTGCTCAAGACCGAATCCGGTAACCCTCAAACGCTGACCGAGGCCGCACGTCTCTACCAGAACATAGGCAAAACCGGCACGGCCACCGATCTGCTGCGCAAGGCCGTGGCTATCGAACAAAGCGAGAAACGCAGAAGCCAGGGTGGCCAACTGGCCGGTTCGACGGTGGCGCCCAACCCTTTTGCCGGGGTTTCGGGCTCACGTAACGAAGTCAGTCGCGACACTTTGCTGGCAGCCATCCCGCCACCGGTTCAAGAGATGCCGGGCCGTATGACGTCCCGCCCCCCTTTTGCCGTCGATGCCACGGCAAGGCCGCAGCAGGCGAGCAATCCATTCGAGTCGCAGCTGCCGCGGGCAGCATTGGTGAGCGAGGACATCAGTCCCGCACAACTGGCACTGAATAAAATCCTCCAGGAGCGCAGTGCGTACGTCACCCAGGGCGTGAGTATTCGTAGCAACGACAGTGAGTCGGGACTGAGCAAACTGACCGACATTGAAACACCGCTGGAAATCAACATTCCGCTGGATGAAAGCCGCGTCGCCCTGCGCGTGACGCCGGTCTCGCTGAACGCCGGCAGTGCCAGCAGCGAGGCGCTGTCGCGTTTTGGCAATGGTGCGCAGAGCGGCAGCGTCGGTTCGCAAAAAGCCGAGGGCGTCGGCCTTTCCGTCGCCATTCAACGGCCCGCGGACGGGCTCAAAGCCGATCTCGGCACCACCCCTCTCGGTTTCAAATACAGCACCGCCACTGGCGGCATCAGCGTTGATCGCCCCATCAGCGACACCTCTAATGTCCGTTACGGCGTGAGCGTTTCCCGGCGTCCGGTGACTGACAGCCTCACCTCGTTTGCCGGCACCACGGACAAACGCAGCGGGCAGTCCTGGGGCGGTGTGACCGCCAATGGCGGGCGCGGCCAGTTGAGCTTCGACGACAACGAAGTCGGCATATATGGCTACGCCTCCTGGCACCAGTTATTGGGCAACCATGTCGAGTCCAACAGCCGCGGTGAACTGGGCAGCGGTGTGTACTGGTACCTGCAAAATGCAACGGACAGCAAACTGACCGTCGGCCTGAGCATGACCGGCATCAGCTACGCCAACAACCAGGACTATTTCACCTACGGCCACGGCGGCTATTTCAGCCCGCAGACGTTCTTCGCCCTGGGTGTACCGGTGACCTGGGCACAACGCACCGGGCGCTTGACGTATCAAGTCAAGGGTTCGGTCGGTGTGCAGCATTTCGAGCAGGACAGCGTCGACTATTTCCCGACCGACAAAGCCCTGCAGGCGGCCTCGGGCCTGCGCTACGCCGGGCAAAACAAAACCGGGATCGGCTACAGCGTCGCCGCGGCGGCTGAATACAAGGTCGCTTCGAACTTCCTGCTGGGCGCCAATCTGGGCCTGGACAACGCCCGCGACTACCAACAAATCAGCGGTGCCCTGTCCTTGCGCTACCAGTTCGAGGAGATCAGCGGCCCCATGAGCCTGCCGGTCAGCCCGTACACCTCGCCTTATTCCAACTGATCATTCTGGAGCTTTCGATGCCCACTTCTGCCCTTGCCGGTCTGACTCTCCTTGTCCTTGGGGAGAGCCACATGAGCCTTGCGGACCATTTACTGGAGCCGCTGCACGACAACCTGACGCGCCAAGGCGCCCAGGTCCACTCCATCGGTGCCTGCGGTGCCAGCGCCGGCGACTGGCTGATCAGCAAGAAGGTCGACTGCGGTGCCGAGCGCAAAGGCAACGACAAGATCGTGATCAAGGGCCGTGACGCCACTACCACACCGATCCAGGACCTGATCGCCGCCGACAAGCCCGACCTGGTGGTACTGGTCATCGGCGACACCATGGCGTCCTATGACAAGCCGGTGTTCCCGAAGGCCTGGGCATGGCAAAGCGTCACCGGCCTGGCCAAGGCCATCGCGGCCACCGGGACCCGTTGCGCCTGGGTGGGCCCGGCCTGGGGCAAAGCCGGTGGCATGTACCAGAAGAATGATGCCCGCACCCAGTTGATGTCGCAGTTTCTGGCCGCGAACGTGGCGCCTTGCACCTACATCGATTCGCTGACGTTTTCCAAACCCGGACAGTGGATCACTACCGACGGCCAGCACTTCACCGTCGCCGGTTATCAATCCTGGGGCAATGCGATCGGTGATGCCGTGGCCAAATTGCCCGCCGACCGCATCAGCAGCACAGGAGCCGGTAAATGACCCGATCCGCATTCAGCTGGGCACTGTTCGCGCCCTTGATGCTGAGCCTGCACGCCGAGGCTGCCGACATTGCCCTGTACCCGACGGGCCCGGATCAGGACTCGGCCTTCCTGCGTTTTATCAACGCCGCCGACCACCCCCTGCAACTGCTGGCCGAAGGCTCGCGGGCTAGCCTCAAACTCGAAGGCACCCATGCTGTGTCCGACTACTTGCCCGTGCCCGCCAACCAGCCGATCAAGGGCACCCTGGAACGCAACGGCAAGAGCCAGCCGCTGGACATCCAGGTGGCGGCAGGCGAATTCGCCAGCGTGATCGCCTTGCCGGATAGCGCACAAGGTATCCGCCAGGTAGTCATCCGTGAGCAACCCGACGACTTCAATAGCCTGAGGGCCTCGCTGGCGTTTATCAGCGCCGATCCAGCGTGCACCCAGGCCGGTTTGCGCGCTGCGGGGAAGAACGCCGACCTGTTCAAGGAGGTGGCCGACGGTAGCGTGCAACGCCGAGCGATCAACCCGGTCAACCTGTCGGTTCAATTGGTCTGCGCCCAAACCAACGTCGGTGCCCCGCTTGACCTGGGCCAGCTCAAGGCCGGCGAGCGCTACAGCGTCGTGCTGCTGCCTGGCGCAAATGGCCCTTACCTGTTGCTCGCGACTGACGTCCTGGCCCACTGATCGGATCGCGCCACCACCATGGTTTTTGCTTCTCTCGAATTTCTGACGTTGTTCCTGCCGCTGTTCCTGTGTGCCTATGCACTGTCCCCGGCCGCCTGGCGCAACGTCACGCTACTGATCGGCAGCTGGCTGTTCTATGGCTGGTTGAGCCCACAGTTCCTCGCGGTGCATGTGGCGCTGACGATCACGGCGTGGGTCGGCGGCTTGCTGATTGACGCCTTACGGAAAGAAAGCAAGGGCCGCGTACGGCTACTCGCAACGTTGATCGTGCTCAACACGGTGGTGCTGTGCTGGTACAAGTACGCCAACATCGTCGCCGGCACGTTGATCGATGCCGCCACCTGGTATGGCGCCATGCCTCTGGATTGGCAGCGGGTCATCATGCCGGCCGGGCTGTCGTTTATCGTCTTGCAGGCGATTTCCTATCTGGTGGATGTGCATCGCCATACCGTGCCGGTTGAACGCAGCTTCATCAACTACGCCACCTATATTTCGATGTTCGGTCATTCGGTCGCCGGCCCCATCATTCGCTATGACTGGGTACGGCGCGAGCTGAATCAACGTTACTTCAACCTGCAGAATTTCTCGCTGGGTGCGCGCAGGTTCATGGTCGGGATGAGCATGAAGGTGCTGGTGGCCGACACCCTGTCGCCCGTGGTCGATGTGGCGTTCAATGTGCAGAACCCAAGTTTCTCTGACGCCTGGATCGGCTGCCTTGCCTATTCCTTGCAACTGTTCTTTGACTTCGCCGGCTACAGTGCCATGGCCATTGGGCTGGGACTGATGCTGGGGTTTCACTTTCCCGAGAACTTCGACCGTCCGTATCTGGCCAACAGCATCCAGGACTTCTGGCGCCGCTGGCACCTGTCGCTGTCCAGTTGGTTACGTGACTATCTGTACATTCCGCTGGGTGGCAATCGCAACGGCACCTGGAAAACCTACCGCAACCTGTTCCTGATCATGGCAATCGCCGGTCTCTGGCACGGTGGCGACAGCTGGAATTACCTCTTGTGGGGCAGCGCCCATGGCCTCGCGTTATGCGTTGATCGTGCCTGGAGCCGTTCCACCCTGCCCTCTGTACCGCCAGTGCTGTCCCATGGCCTGACTCTGCTTTTTGTGTGCCTGGCCTGGACACTGTTCCGCGCCCCCGACTTTCATAGCGCGCTGAGCCTGTATGCCGGACAGTTCGGCCTGCAGGGCATCGCCCTCGGTGATGAACTGTCCGTGACCCTGCGCCCGGTACACGGCCTTGCAGGTTTGTTGGGTGTGTTCGGTGTCATCGCACCACTGCTGCGCCCCTACTGTGAAAAACGACTGGGCGGCATTGCATTTTATGCCGCTGCCCTTTGGCCCATCGCCGGTTTCATGCTGTCGTTCGCACTGATCGCCAGTCGCGAAACCGTACCTTTCCTGTACTTCCAATTCTGATGACGACCCCAAAGCACACCCCGCCACCCACTCAGCCAGATGAGTTGGCGACACGCAGCAGTCGGCTGGCCGGCGTGGCATTGCTGATATTCCTGTTCGTCGGGCTGCTGTCCTCTGGCCGTCTGATCGTCTCAGGGCAGATCTCGCTGTTGCCCGATAAAGTGCTGACCCCGCAACTTTTTGACGGCGATATCACTCATCGGATCGCCAGGGAACTGTCGAACGCCCAACTCCCCACGACCTTCGCCGAGCTGGAGCGCGGTGTCAGCTGGCTCCTGCTCAGTGACTCCGGGCCAAGGGTTCGCTCGGGTTGTCCTGACTGGTTATTTTTGGCCGATGAGCTCAAGGTCAATCATCAATCACAGCGCAATGCCGATGCCAAAGTCCAGGCAGTGATTGATCTGAAGCAGCAGCTCTCCCAACGTGGCATCAGCCTGCTGGTGGTCATCGTTCCAGACAAGAGCCGCGTCGCTTCCGGGCAACGTTGCGCACTGCACCGCCCAGCCATTCACGAAGGGCGCATCCAGGCCTTGACCTCGAAACTGGATGTGGCTGGCGTGGCGAATCTGGATCTCACCGCTGCGCTGACGCCACTGGGGGCCAGTGCCTGGTTGCGCACCGATACGCACTGGAGCGAGTCCGGCGCGAAGGCGGCGGCCGAGGCTATCGCGCAGCGACTGAAGGCCCTGGGCATCAGCGCAACGCCACGCAAGTCATTCAACGAAAGCCATGCCCCGCTCGCGGTGCGACCTGGCGATCTGGTTCACCTGGCGGGCATCGACTGGCTGCCGCTCAAATGGCAACCCGTACCCGAAATGGTCGCCCAGACCAGCACCCACGAACTTTCCGTTGCGTCAGCCGCCAGCCCTGACACTGAGGCAGACCTCTTTGGCGATGCCGAGCTCCCCAACACCGTGCTCATCGGCACTTCATTCTCACGCAACTCCAACTTCGCAGGATTTGTGCAGCAGGCGCTGGGCGCCCCCATAGGTAACTTCGCCAAAGACGGTGGAGCGTTCTCTGGCGCTGCCAACAGCTACCTCAACAACCCGGCCTTCAAAGAAACGCCGCCAAAGCAAATCATCTGGGAGATTCCGGAGCGGGACCTGCAGTCGGCTTACATCGAACCCATTGCCTATCGCTTGTTGCGGTAAGCGTGCCTTCCCTTAAACTCCACCAGGAACGCGCCTACACTGAGATGCACAGCAATTGAGAGGACATGGAGCTCCACGCATGCGGACTAGCGCCCTTGTGATACTCCTCATCAGCTATGCCGTGCTGATGGTGGTTTTTTTCAAGCTGAATGCTCGAAACAATCTACGCCGCAGAGAGGGTCTTTACGAAGCCTTTGAAACGACTATGCGACAGCATGGGATCAAATCTTTCGAGATCCTCAAGGAAAGTATTTACATCGGTAACAACTTTCGGCCATCAGAACTGTGCCGGGTATTGCTGGACGATTCAGGGCACTACTTTCTTTACTTGCACGCCAGCAACGCGCAACCAACTTTAATGCCGCTGACCGAGGAGCGAGCGTTACAAGCTGCCCAGGGTGACATAGAAATTCAGGCATAGATCATCGCAACCGCTGCCACCAGTCACCTCCGGGGAGAGTGCGTGTAATGCAACTGGCGAGGTGAACCAACAAAACGTAGCTCACCTTCAAAGCGTGCCTTACGCCCTTCATCAGATTTCCACACTCCACTTACTAGCCTGCCGGTGAACTGCGAATAGTCACCGGCACCACTGCGACTCACAGGGTACCCCGTCGTTGTCGCCATCCATTTTCATTCCTGGGCAATTGCGCAGAAAGTTTTTCGCCTCTTCGCACGACGTCATCTGCGAGCAATACTCGCGTCCGTCGCATTTGACTGGAGCCGGAACAGGCTTCGGCGCAGTCAAGACCACGGAGATTCTTTGAGGGCTCGATAGCCGAGCCTCAGCCCAGGACTGTAATTCAGGGGAAAGCTTCCAAGCCAACAGACCAACAACAAGTACAACCAAAATCAGTTTCATCTTGATCCGTCCATGATGAGAGACCGTCTGTGTTCTCACGTTGCCTGCTTTACAGCGTAATCCACTAATCCACATACAGCCTGCCGGCGGGAGGCGGCGAATTGCTACGCGCGATGGAAGGAAGAAGAGATGCCGGGCTTCCACGAAGTGAGAGCGCTGTCGCTGCACCTGTATAAGAACGCCGGAAAGGACGGGCAGAAAATTGCAGGCCATGCGAGCGAGGGCATGACCAAAAACTACCAGCGCGACCACGAGGAAGTCATCTGGTCCGAGGCAATTCCGGACCTGAATATCAGCGAAATCACCGGGTGGTTTTGCGCGGGTTTTGCGCAGTCAAAAAAAACCGATCCCACTGATCGTCTTAAGTGCCTGATTTTACTCAGTAAATATGGTCTTGACGGAGTAATTCGAACACTCGATCCCTAGCACCCCATCTCCTTTTTCATACGTCTTGAAAGCTTCCAAAATTTTACTCTGGATTTTTCTAAGCCAGTATTTACTTGAACTCCAGCGGTGTTCGGCTCTACGAGAGTCCAGGAACGCCCACCAACATACGCCGCGGCTAACGTAGAGGCCGAACAAGTAAAAGCGGCGAAGGTGCAAACGCTGACCGCCCAGGATCTGGCCAAGGCGTGGCTGTTGGATGGCGTGGCGCGGAAAGACGGCAACGCCGAACTGCGGCGCCGTTTTAACAAGGACCTTTTGCCGGCCCTCGGCAAGACCGCGATGAACAATGTGTCCGAGCACGATATTCGGGCGCTGATCCGCACCGTCGTCAACCGCGGCGCTTACCGACAAGCCATCAGTTTTTTCGCCGACCTCACCCAGATGTTTAGTTGGGCCAGAAAGCGTCAGCCCTGGCGGGCCTTATTGATCGTGGGCGATCCGACTGAACTGGTCGACCTCTCCCCCCTGATCCCTGCCGACTACGAAGCGGAACGAAGCTGCATCCTTTCGCCGGCGGAGCTGTTGGAACTGCACAACCGCTTCCAGCAAATGACTGCCAATTACAGCACCCTCCCCGCCGGGCAAAAGTACGAAGGCATTCGGCCATTGAAAAAAGAAACCCAACTCGCGCTCTGGATCAGCCTGGGCACCCTGTGTCGGATTGGCGAGTTGCTGCGGGCCGAATGGAAAAATGTCGATCTGGACCAGCAGACCTGGTTCCTCCTCATAGTTGCGCAAACATCGCCGAGCACGTTCTTCAGCTTGATTTCGGCTTCATGACCGGCAGAAATCGGCCAGGAGCAGTCAGTCGCTCAAAACACTTAAAAACCACTGATTGCTAAAGTAATCAGGATCCGAAAATAGCTCACTCGGTCGAAGGGACGGATGCTTTGCTGCCCAAGCGGATTAGTTCATTGGAGAAGCACAGGCCGACGATGATCAGTGCCGCTCCCGCGTACAGGCTTTCGCGCGGTACTTCATTGAGCGCCACAAACGCCAGCAGCGCGGCGAACAGTGGCTCGGTCAGCTCCAGCGCTTGCACTTGGGATGGCTTGAGATACTCGATGGCCTTGGTGGTGCAGAAGAAGCCCAGGATTGTCGGCAGCGTGGCCAGCGCCAACAGCGCGGCGATCGCCAGCGGCGACAGCTCGCCCATCGCGAAACCATCGGCCGCAGCCGGCATCAGCAGGTACAGGCTGCCAAAGAACAACAATTGTCGGGTGAAGTGCAGCCCACCCGACACACCCATACGCTTCATGGCAACCGAAAAGGCCCCATAGCCGCAGCCGGCCATGGAGGCGAGCGCAGCACCTTGCAGGGTAAAGCCCTGCTGCAGGTCGCCGCCGAAGATCACCGAGATCCCAGCGATAGCCAGTGCGGCGCCGACGGTAGCGTTCGCGGTGATGGCATCCTTGAGGAAAATGCGCCCCAGAATGATCGAGGAAATCGAGGCACTGGCCATCAGCACCACCACCACTCCTGCCGCAGCGTAGTGTCGATAGGCGGACGTTTCGAAATGGAACAGCACAAAGATGCCAAGGAATGCGCAGATAGCCGCCTGAGTCCATTTGGTCGAAGCCGCCGGGCGCTTGAGGAAAAACAGTAAAATCGAGAGAAGCACGCAACCAAGTACGGTCTTGATGACAGCGATACTGCTAGCGGTGAAACCATTACTCATGAGTACTTTGCTGAGTACACCGATCGTTGCGTTCAGTGCCGCAGCGGAGAGTGCAAATATGACGCCTTTGCTGAAAGTAGATTGCATTGATGACGATCCCTGTCGCTGAATTGTCGTTCGATAGAATGCCGCCCTACATCGACGGCGCAAAGTTTGAGGATACGAAGATCCCACCAACCCCAGTATTTATTGTGGCATAAGCTCGATCGCCCAGTAGGATGCTGTCGGCCTTCTTGAAGTTCACGTACGAAATTGCGGAAAAATGTTGGTAGATCAGGTGGGCGTTCACTCCCAAGCATCGCTGTGAAGTAGTGCTCAAGCGGATCGGGGCTAACGACTTTGTCGCCCCCAAGGGAGAAATCAGAGGGCCTGGCCCTTGGCTATGCAATATGAGTTGACGAACGTTGCAGTGTGCTGCAAAGACTGACGTATATCCGGTTTGGCTATTCCATGCCTGTTGGCAAATTGCTCGACCGCCGCTGTATCAAAACGAGTGGTCTGGATAAAGTCCAAGGCTTCGGGTTTTGTATTCAAAAACCGCGCGACGGGAGGAATACTCAGTAGCAACTTCAGCAATCGGAGTGAAATGTAATGCTTGGGAGACTTTAAGCCCAAAGGTTGTGCCACCTGTACCAGGAGTTCTCGCAAGTTGGGAGTTTGGTCATCAAGCGCCAGCAGTTCCTGGCCCACCATGGCAGGATCAAAAGCACAAACCGCCACCAGCTCAACCAGGTAATCCACGGTGACCAGTGGCAGCCAATGCTCGGCGGTACCGGGCACTGCAGTCAGCTTTCCCTGCACAAGGTTGCGTATCAGCTCCACCAGCGGCTGACCGTCAAGGATATGCCCCGTGCGGCTGTGGCCACAAACCGTCGCGGGGTGGACAACGGTAATCTCCCCACCCTTGGCGGACATGACCTCCAGGGTCGCAAAATGCGCCTCCAGCTTGCTCCCCTCGTAACCACCGACATGTCGGTAGACGGCAGGCCAATTCGTCAGCTCCGGATAACGAGGATCAATTCCGATGCGTTGCAGATGTTCATGATTTTTCAGCATGTAGCCACCGATCATCACTAACCGGCTTTTTTGCTCAGCCGCCAACAGCGCCACGCGCTTTGCCCCTTCCACATTCACCGCACGAGAATGCTCCACTGAAAGCCCCCATGCGAAGTGGGCGCCTAGGTGGAATATGACTCTGGCGTGCCTTAGCACTTCTCGGTCAGCAAGACTCAGCCCGAGGTTGTCCCGTTCCAGATCGCCAGCTACGGCAAATACCCGGGTTGCGCACCCTCCCAAATTGTCGACTTGCTCCCGCAGTGCAGCTAGTCGCTCCGGGCGACGCATCAACACCCGAATGGTGTGACCTTTTGCACTCAGGTACGCCACCAAATGTTGACCGATGAAGCCGGTACCCCCCGTGACAAAGCACTCCACGCTCATTTCCCTGTTCCTTGTTTAAGGTGAGAAATCAAGCGTAAACTATCGACCCAACTCTATAGTCAAGCGGTGCTTTCATGAAAATCGGCGAACTCGAGGCCCGCAGCGGCGCCAGCCGCCATACGCTGCGTTACTACGAGCAAATCGGCCTGATCTCACCGCTGCGGCAAACTAACAAATATCGCGTTTACACAGCGCAAACTCTGCAGGATCTGGACTTTATCCAGCGCGCGCAAAGCATGGGGTTTTCCCTTGGGGAAATAGGCGAGATTCTGGATGCGCAGCGGAACAAGCTGATCGATTGTGCTGACGGCGCTAAGCTAATTGAAAAGAAGATGGCAGAAATCAAACAGAAAATCGCCAACTTCCAAAGCATTTATCGGTATCTGGATGAAGAGCGTGCAAACCTCGAAGCCAGTGCTGCCAAGCAACTTGAACTTCAGCAGCAGAACAACTCTTCCAACTGAATTGTCAGCATCTGGGAAACGGAAGCTGCAGCCTGCTTCCAGTTTCAAGCCTATCGCTTACGCATTTTCTAAAACCTTGTGGCCAGGCCCTATACAGTAAGCGTCCGCCCAAAAGACCTTGCGTGGTTAAACGGGCGCCCATCTATGCGGCAGTAACTCGAAATCTCGATCGGCCGCGGCATCGGCATCGGCATCGGCATCGGCAGTCGCGTGAATACGCCCTTTAAATACGCATACGGATCATGGCCGTTAAACCGTGCCGACTGGTTCAAACTCATAATCGAAGCCGCACGTTTGCCGCTGCGTAAGGAGCCCGCGAATAACCAGTTTGAACGCCCGAAAGTCCATGAACGAATTTGATTTCCACATCAGTGAGTTGCTCCGGATTTGCTAGACACATGATGTCTGCTTTGGGGCTGTGGAGCAGTCACTCCCGGACTGACACAACCCTATACAAAAGGTGAAGCCGTAGGCATTACTCTGACTTTATTTGGAGAGCGACCTATACGGGATGACTCACTTGATGACGAAAGTCGAGGTTAGTCGGTGAATATTGGTCAATGGTCTTTGGAACGCAGGAAAATGCTGATCGATCCTATGGAACCGCTGCTGAAAAGGCGGCCCGCGAACAGCGCGTGGCCGCGATCAGGGGATCACCAGAGAGCAATGTCGTAGGTGAAGTAGATCCGGTTGCTATCTCGGCCACGGGAATAATCAGAGCGGTAAACGTAGTTACGCAACCGCACACCCAGCCCCTTGAAGGTGCCTTGTTGCACGACGTAAGCCAGTTCGGCATCACGTTCCCACTCCTTGACCGAGGTGTCGGACTTGCCGTCGTTGCCGCTCAGATACCGGGCGGAAAACGTCAGGCCCGGTACGCCGACGGCAGCAAAGTTATAGCCGTAATTAAGCATCCAGGTTTTTTCATCCTCCTCGACAAATTTGCCTATCCCGGCGTTGCTGAACGAATAAACCGTTGCGCCACTGATAAAAGGTAATCCGGCATCACCACTGAGGGCCTGGTATCCGCCACCGAAGGTATGGCCGGAAATGGCGTAGGACAATTGCCCGCTCAGCATGTTGTTGTCGATCTTGCCACCGTAGGCTGAGCCGTTATCGACACTGTTGAAGTAGCGCAAGTCACTGGTCAGCACACCGCCGCCCAAGGGTAGATCGTGCTGGATACCTGCGAAATTCTGTCGGTAAAAGTTTTCCAGTTCGCCGTAGAAATAACTCAAACGAACGCTCTTTCCCAGCTTGTACTCGGCGCCTGCATAGCTGAAGTCGCCTGATTTATCTCCGCCGTAACCGTCGGGCACAATCGGCATGCTGTCGCTGGAATCACGCAGTTTGAATCGATCCAGGTAGCCCCCGGTAAGGGTGAGGTTTTCAATGTCGACGCTACTGATCTGAGTGCCTTGGTACGTTTGCGGCAACAGACGCGCGTCGTTATAGATCAGCACCGGAGTCTTGGGTAGCAAGGTGCCGTATTTGACAGTGGTCTTGGCCAGTTGGGCTTTGGCAGTCATACCCAGACTTGCGAATTCGTCAGCCGCACGACCGTCATCATGCACCGGCAACAAGCCAGTGCCGCTGCGGCCACGGCCGGAGTCGAGCTTGACCCCAAGCAGGCCAAGGGCATCAACACCAAACCCGATAGTGCCAGGTGTAAATCCCGACTGGTAATCCAACAGAAATCCCTGGGCCCACTCGGTTCGTTCGCTCTTCGCCGTCCTTGCTGATTTGGCACTCATGCCATGCTCGTCGCGGAAATTCTCATTGAAATAGACGTTGCGCAATTGCAGCTTGAGCTTGCTGTCGTCGATAAAGCCTTCTGCACTGGCACTGGCCAGCGGCAACAAACCAAGAAGTGAAAACAGCGCCCGTTGGGTATGCAAAGTGGTCATTGGCAAACTACTCATTGTTGTTATTTGGAGTGCAGAACAGCGCACGCCTCGCAAGCGAGGCGCGTCAGGAGAAAACAGATGCTTGGGGTGAATCAGGAGAAGAGACTGATCGCCCCGGTCAGCAGGGCTAGCGCGGTGACTACTAATGAAGTGAGTACCGCCCATTTGACGGTGGCTTTCTGGAAATCGCCGATATCACGATCGACCATACCCACCAGCAACAGGGTTGAGGCTACCAACGGACTCATCAGGTGTACTGGCTGACCGAGAATCGACGCGCGGGCGATTTCCACCGGGTCAATGCCATAGGCTGCGGCCGCGTTGGCCAGGATCGGTACCACACCAAAGTAGTAAGCATCGTTGGACAGAACAAAGGTCAACGGCATGCTGGTGATCGCCACCACCAGTGGGAACAGGTGTCCCCAGGATGGCGGAATCCAGTCCACTAGCGTTTGCGCCAGGGAGTCGACCATCTTGGTGCCCGAGAAGATCCCGGCAAAAATACCGGCGGCGAACACCAGCAGCACCACGGTCATTGCATTGCCGGAATGGGCGAGAATGCGCTCTTTCTGAATATCCAGTTGCGGGTAGTTGATCATCAGTGCCAGGACAAAGCCGATCAGGAACAGGATCGCCGAGTGCATGATGCCCATTACCAGCGCGACCATGACCGCGATCACCAGCAACAGGTTCACGTATGCAAGTTTAGGCCGTTTGTGCGGGGTATCACCCAGGATCGCGTCGATGTAGCAATTACCGCCACCGCTCTGTAGCTGCACATTACCGATGCGCTTACGCTCGGCACGGCCCAGGAGGAAAGCGGTAAACACCACCCACATCGCGCCGCCGATCATGGTCGGCAGCAAGGGCACGAAGTACTCGCCGGCATCCAGGCCCAGTGCCGCGATCGCCCTTGTAGCGGGCCCGCCCCATGGGGTCATGCCGCTCATGATGCTCAAGGACAACATGGCGATGGTCGCCAGAATCATCGGGTTCATGCCGATACGCTTGTACAACGGCAGCATTGCCGCGCAGGTGATCATGTAGGTGGTTGTGCCGTCGCCGTCGAGGGCGACCAGCAGTGACAGTAGCGCGGTGCCGATAGCGATTTTCATCGGATCGCCGTTTACACGCTTGAGGATTTTACGAATCAACGGGTCGAACAACCCGGCATCAATCATCAGGCCGAAGAACAGGATGGCGAACAGCAGAAGAGCAGCCGAAGGCGCAACCATCTTCAGGCCGTCGAGCATCATCTTGCCCGTAGTACCGCCAAAACCGCCAATCACCGCAAACACAATCGGCACCACCGTCAGGGCGACAATCGGCGATAGGCGTTTCGACATTATCAGATAGGTAAAAACCACCACCATGGCCAAACCAAGAAATGCGAGCATAGGTCAGTTCTCTTGTTCTTATTAGTAGCGTGGCCGATGCGCAGGCGCACGACCTCGAACCCGCCAGACGGTACGATCAGCCGTGCCTGGCGGGGAGTTGAATGAAGTGTTTGTTGGGTGTTTCAGGCGTGTCCGGTCAGACGTGTTCCGTGACCTTGCGACCATCCCAGTTTTCACTCTGGGTTTGTGCCAGGGAGGGCGACGGTTCGCCGTCAAGAGTCCGCATCAGTGTCTCGCGATCACAAGCGTTCTCCGAGATGGACATCACCACGGTAGCCACGGCGTTACTTGCCAGACTGGTCAAGGCCCGGGCTTCCGACATGAAGCGGTCAATACCGATCAGCAGTGCAAGGCCAGCCAGGGGAATGTCATGGATCACAGTCAGTGTCGACGCCAGCGCGACAAACCCGGCTCCGGTCACACCTGCTGCCCCCTTCGAGGACAACAGCATGATGGCCAGCATGGTCACGGTCTGTGTCAGGCTTAGATCGATGTTGCAAGCTTGAGCAATGAATACCGCTGCCAGCGAGAGGTAGATTGCCGTACCGTCGAGGTTAAACGAGTAACCCGTTGGCAGCACCAGCCCCACCACACCTTTTTTGCAACCCAGGGCCTGCAGCTTTTCCAACATCCGCGGCATCACCGGCTCGGTGGAGGAAGTCCCGAGCACCACCAGGAATTCTTCGCGGAAGTAGCGCAGTAACTTCCATAGACTGAAGCCATTCGCCCGGCAAATGCTCCCCAGCACCACAAAGACGAAGAAGGCACAGGCTACGTACAAGGTCATGATCAGCTTCGCCAGCGAGCCCAACGATATAATACCGTACTGGCCTACGGTGAATGCCAAGGCGCCAAAAGCACCGATCGGAGCGAAGCGCATCAGGTAGGAGAAAATCTTGAACACCATGTGCGAGGCGGATTCCAGTACATCCAGTACCGGCTTGCCACGCTCGCCGATGGCCGACAGTGCGAAACCGCAAAGCACCGCGATGAACAACACCGGCAACACTTCACCCTTGTTGAAAGCGCCGATGAAAGTGTCCGGGATGATGTGCATGAAAAACTCGACCACTCCCAGCTTCGCGGCGGAATCGGTGTATTGCGACAGTCCCTTGGTGCTCAACTGGGCGGGGTCAATGTTCATGCCCACACCGGGTTTGAACAGGTAGACCGACACCAGGCCTATGATCAAACTGATCACGGTCAGTGCCAGGAACAGCAGCATGGTCTTGCTCAACAAACGCCCGAGGGAGCGTTTGTCGCTCATGCCAGCAATACCGGTGACGATGGTGCAGAACACCACCGGAGCGATCATCATCTTGATCAACTTGATGAAGGCATCACCCAGCGGCTTCAAGGCGATGGCCTGTTGCGACCAAAAATGTCCGACCAGCACACCCAACAGCACGGCGAGGAGAATCTGGAAGTAGAGCGATTTTACAACTTTCATGGCATCACCCATTTTTAGAATTGTGCTGATGCAAGAACGGCAATGACCAGGGGAAATTATCCGGCAAGTCGTTGGGAAGCCGTGGCGTAGACAAAACCGGAGAACAGCCTGCGCGATGTACGCACCACTGAGGCACGAATTGTCTCACCCTGATCGCCGGTGTAGGACAATACGACATCTATCCCACCACTTGGATGTTCAATGCGTACTTGCTTCAAGCGCGGCTCGCTAACCCCGCCGAGCAATTGCGCGACCACACTGCCTTCAGTAACACAAGCGGTGGCAAGGCCGATGGAACCGGTGATCGCCAAGGCCCGGTGGCAGTTGTGTGGCATGAAGTAGCGCACCTGAATTGTGCCGCCAGCCTTGGCCGGTGACACCAGTACAGGCTTGGGAATCACTTTGTCGCTGACGTCACCCAGGCCCATTGCCAAGCCGGCTTGCAGTCGCAAGGACTCCAGGCGACGCAGGAACTCTTTGTCGGCATCCAGTTCAGCAGGACTTTCATCGCCGCGCTTACCCAATTGGCCAGCTTCGATGATCATCATCGGCATCGCCATGTCGATGCAGGTCACTGGAATACCGTCGATCAAATCCTGCGTTTGCCCAGTCGGGAAAAGCTTGCCGGTCTTGCTGCCCGCAGCATCCAGGAAGGTGAGTTGCACAGGAGCAGCGGTACCCGGCACACCATCGATGGCGGTGTCACCTTCATAGCTGACCTTCCCACCGGGCGTCTGAACCTCGGCGTTCACAAAAGTGCCCGTGTTGAGGTTGCGAATACGCACACGTGTCAGGTCTTTGGAGGCTTTTACCAGCCCCTGCTCGATGGCGAACGGGCCAACGGCGCAAAGCATGTTGCCGCAATTAGGCGCGGTGTCGACTCGACGCTGGGAGACCATGACTTGAACGAACAGATAGTCGACATCAGCCTCAGGATGCAGCGACGGGCTGACGATCGCCACCTTGCTGGTTTGTGGGCTGCCACCACCGATGCCGTCAATTTCCAGTTCATGCCCAGAACCCATGAGGTTGAGCAGCAATTCATCACGGTCTTCGATCGCAACAGGTAGATCCCAGGCGAGGAACACTGGGCCCTTGGAAGTACCACCGCGCATTAGCACACAGGGAATTCGTTGCATAAACACTAACTCTTGTTGATCAATCGGTGCAATTGATGTCTTGTGAGCAAGAGTCGCAGGCTTTAAAAATTGTTTCCAATGCAAATATCAGCCTGATTATTGCGTTTTACGAATGATAAATTTAGGCTGACTGGGCTTAACAACTCTCGACTAGTGAGATAAAAAAGTGAATTATGAGCTCAATGACATCCGATCTTTCGTGAAGATCGCCGAACTTGGAAGCTTCCACGAAGCTGCCGATGCATTGCATCTCTCTCAACCCGCGCTGAGTCGGAGAATGAAAAAGCTTGAAGAGGGATTGGGAACAGCGCTTCTTGATCGCACGACAAGAAGGGTAAGCCTCACCAGCGTTGGGCGAGACTTCCTGCCCAAGGCACGACGCTTATTGGATGACTTCGACGACTCGATACTTAACATCCGAGAGTTGGCGGAGCGGCAGAGCGGCCGTGTAACCCTTGCCTGCATCCCAACCGCAGCCTTCTACTTCCTCCCTTCGGTAATCCGCCTCTACAACGAGCGCTATCCACAAATCCGCATTCGCTTGCTTGATCTCAGTGCGAACGAAGGGCTGGAGGCTGTTCTGCGTGGCGAAGCCGACTTTGGCATCAACATGATGAGCGGACAGCACCCCGACATAGAGTTCGTGCCGCTGGTCAACGAGCCTTTTGTTTTAGCTTGTCGACGCGATCATGAGCTGGCCGAGCGTAGCTCGGTAACCTGGTCTGAACTTAGCAATTACCGCCTTATCGGGGTCGGTCGCCTAAGCGGCAACCGCATGTTGCTTGACCACGCTTTGTCAGGCTTGAGCTGGCGTCCGCAGTGGTTTTATGAGGTGCAACACCTTTCTACTTCGCTGGGCCTGGTAGAAGCTGGGTTAGGGGTATCGGCGATGCCCAGCCTGGCTATGCCTGCTGTGGATCATCCAACATTGGTAAGCGTCCCTTTGATAGAGCCCATAGTTAACCGATCGTTGGGACTGGTTTACCGGAGAGGAGCTTCACTCTCTCCGGCAGCGGAAAAATTCGTCTCAATACTGCTCGAACAATGGGAAAAATGACCTCTCGCTCTTAAGTGCCGGTACGCGCACTACCCCACGAACGCCAACCTTCATCACGTGAACTGATCCCTGAATGAACCATTGGCTGCTTACTAACGTTTACCCTCAGAACCCACTGACGACAGGGGAAATTGCTCATCTATTGGCGCGGGTCGGCGAGGATTGCCGAACCTGGTTGGCGGCAGAGTTACTGACCTTGGTGCGGGGTGAAATGCCGCTGGCTCAATGTACAATTTTCGCTTATCCGGAAGGCCAGGAGCCGCAGGTGTTGTCGTGTTCCGATCAGGCAAGACTCGTGCAGATATCGCGTATCTCTCGGGAGTACGTCGAGCGTTTTCACAGCCTGGACGGCAACCGCCAAGCGATGCTCGGTCACCGGGCAAAATACGGCAGCGCGCGAATCCTGGCTCAGCTTCAGTCAGTTGAAGACATCACCCATCGTGACTATCGGCGGGTCTGCTACGAGCAACCGCAAATCTCTCAGCGCATGGCCTTGCTCAATCATCAGGAAGAGGGCGGGGCCTGGCTGTCGATCAACTATCGAGGTCGTGAGCACGGCAATTTCAATGAGCACGAAATTGAATTTATCGAGTCGGTTGCGCCGTTACTGATTCAAGTCACGCGTTAGCACTATCGCGCTTTTATCGAAGCCAATCAGATGCCATCCTTGTTAAGTCAACGCGTCGAGTTGCTCTATCCTGAACTGACTCGTCGGGACCGTGAACTGCTCAGGCATTTACTCAGTGGCCTGGGGGCGGAAGACATTGCGCCCCTGATGGGCATCCAGTGCTCAAGCGCCGCTACCTACATCAAGCGACTTTTTCGAAAGGTGGGAGTCAGTGGACATCGAGAATTGCTGGGGCTGGTAGTGAGAGGTCGTTGGTCCTGAACAGGCATTGAATACTGAGTATTGGCGAAAAACCGCGAGTCTGAGCATCTTTCATTCACCGCTAGCCATGGGTGGCTATTCCGACTTCGTAACTTGCGTGGCAAACGTTCAAGTAATTGAACAACAAATTCGCTGGGAGCAGCCACATTGGAATTGAGACAACTGCGCTATTTCGTAAAAATCATTGAGCTTGGCAGCCTGGGGCGTGCGGCACTTGAACTGGACGTTGGTGTGTCAGCCCTCAGTCAACAAATCTCCAAGCTGGAAAGCGAACTGTGCACCCGCCTCCTGAATCGAACCTCCACCGGTGTGACGCCCACTAGCGCCGGATTTGCGTTTTTACACCATGCCCAACTGACGCTACGCCAGGCGGAAAATGCCATCATGGCCGCCCATCGCGGGCGAATGAGCGGTTATGTCAGCGTCGGCTTACCACCGACTACCGCGACGGTACTCGCGTTGCCGTTGATCAACGCAATGCGTGCGCGTTATCCGGACATACAACTGCATTTGGTGGAAATGCTTTCCGGCCACTTGGCGGCACAGCTCAACGCACGGCAAATTGATCTGGCCATCGTGTTCCAGCTCGAAGGGGGTAAACGCTGGAGCGTGACTCCGCTGCTGGATGAAAAGCTGTTTGTCATCGCCTCGCCCAGCCTGCCTCAAGCGCCTTCTGGTGATAGCGTGCAGTTAGCGGACCTCGGCGGCCTGCCGCTGGTGATGCCCAGTGCGCAACATGGACTGCGCTCGGCATTGATGAGCGTGTTCGAGCGGGTCGGGCTAACACCCAATGTCATTATGGAAGTCGACGGTCTGGCTGTGTTGATGAACGCCGTTCGGGCAGGTCATGCAGCAACGATACAACCGGGGGCGGCCGCTGCATTGAAAGACGGGTCCGGGCTTTCACTGATCAGGATTGCCGATCCCCATGTGGGCCGGCGTAATCTTCTGGCGACGCTGGCTGACGACGAACTCTCTCCGGCCGCGCTGGCAACGCGGTTGGTCATCGTCGATGTGGCGCGACAGTTGGTCGTCGACAAACAGTGGCCTGGAGCTACGTGGATAGAAGGGGTAGACGCGTAATCCTCGCTCAACCCCGGACACATAAGCCTCTCCTGACGACAACGCCTTTAGAAAAACTAAACACCCCGCGTCAAAAGCAGCCTTTCGGCCACTCCTTCCCCACCCTATCGTTCTCCCCACTCGCAAGGAGCACTTCGTTCCCGTCTCCTTGCAAATCGAGGAGCGATAATGATCGATGTCTTAATCATAGGGGGTGGCAACGCTGCCTTGTGCGCCGCTCTGATGGCGCGAGAAGCGGGCGCCAGCGTGATGCTGCTGGAAGCCTCTCCGAAACTCTGGCGCGGTGGCAACTCCCAACACACCCGTAACCTGCGGTGCATGCACGACGAACCGCAGGACGTGCTGATCGATGCTTATCCGGAAGAAGAATACTGGCAAGACCTGTTGAAGGTTACCGGTGGCCTCACGGATGAAAAGCTTGCACGCATTGCCATTCGGGCATCGTCTTCTTGCCGCGACTGGATGCGTTCACACGGCGTGCATTTTCAGCCACCGCTGTCCGGCGCGCTGCACGTGGCGCGGACCAATGCTTTTTTTATGGGCGGCGGCAAAGCGCTGGTCAATGCGTATTTCCGCAGCGCCGAGCGCCTGGGTGTAAAAGTTCGCTACAACACGCAAGTGACCGACATTGAGTTGGATGAGGGGAAATTCGTCGCCGCCCATGTGGGCGAACATGAGGTCGATGGTCAGCGTTTCGCCGCCGAACGCATTGAAGCCCGGGCCTGCGTGTTGGCGGCCGGCGGCTTCGAATCCAACCGTGAATGGCTGCGCGAAGCCTGGGGTCAGAACGAACGCGGTGAATGGCCATCGGATAATTTCCTGATCCGGGGCACCCGATTCAACACCGGCATTTTGCTACGGCGCATGCTCGACCTTGGCGCAGATGTGATCGGCGATCCGACGCAAGCACACATGGTCGCGATTGATGCCCGCGCGCCACTCTACGACGGCGGCATCTGCACCCGAATAGACTGCGTATCGCTGGGTGTAGTGGTCAATCGTGATGGCGAACGCTTCTACGACGAAGGTGAGGATTTCTGGCCAAAACGTTATGCGATCTGGGGGCGTCTGGTGGCCGGACAACCCGGTCAGCAGGCGTATTCGATCATCGATCAACAAGCCATCGGCCGCTTCATGCCGCCGGTCTTTCCCGGAACCACCGCCAATACTCTGCAAGACCTTGCCCGTCAGTTGAAGCTGCCTCAAGAAAAATTCGTCAAGACTATCGAGGACTACAACAGCGCCTGCCGCGTTGGCACGTTCGATCACACGGCGTTGGACGACTGCCACACCCAAGGACTGTTGCCCGCCAAAACCCATTGGGCGCGGCCATTGGTGAAACCACCTTTCTACGCCTACCCGCTTAAACCGGGTGTCACGTTCACCTACCTCGGCCTCGCCACCGACGAAACCGCTGCCGTGCATTTCAACGGCAAAGCGAGCCCCAACCTGTTCGTCGCGGGTGAAATGATGGCCGGCAATGTTCTGGGCAAGGGCTACACCGCCGGCATTGGCATGGCCATCGGTACCGCGTTTGGCCGCATCGCCGGTGTGCAGGCGGCCGCTTCGGTGGGCTTTGGCGTCTCATCTGCAAACACGGAGTCTCGACATGCAACTGTTTGATCCCCAAGCATCGGGCGGGTTGATCCCCGTGTTGAATCTTGACGAAAGTGAAGTCCAGCGGCAGATGACCATCTGCAATGCCTGCCGTTATTGCGAAGGTTTTTGCGCGGTATTTCCTGCGATGACCCGGCGTTTGGAATTCACTCAGGCCGACATCCATTACCTGGCGAACTTGTGCCATAACTGCGGCGCGTGCCTGCACGCCTGTCAGTACGCCGCCCCACACGAATTCGACGTCAACATACCCAAAGCCATGGCCAAAGTGCGACTGGATACTTACGCCGAATACGCCTGGCCGCAAGTGATGGGCAGGTTGTATCAGCGCAACGGCCTGACCCTGGCGCTGGCTTCCGGTGGGGGACTGGCCTTGTTTTTATGCCTGACCCTGATGCTCATGGGCAACCTGTTCACGGCCATTCCCGGGGGCAACTTCTACAAGATTTTCCCGCATAACACCCTGGCGCTGATGTTCGGCACAGTGTTCGGCTTTGCGGTACTTGCCCTGACCATGGGTGTACGGCGCTTCTGGCGCAACGTTTCACCGGTCGCAGCGCCACTGCCGTTGAAAACGTCCGCTGCATTGGAGGCCACGGTCAACGTCGCGAAGCTCAAATACCTGGACGGCGGCCATGGCGAAGGCTGCAACAACGCTGACGATCAATTCACCTTGTGGCGACGCCGATTCCACCACCTGACCTTCTACGGCTTCATGCTGTGCTTCGCCGCCACCGGCGTCGCCACGCTCTTTCACTATCTGCTGAGGTGGTCGGCGCCTTATCCGATCTTCAGCTTGCCGGTGATGTTGGGTATTGCCGGTGGCATCGGCCTGCTGATCGGCCCGGCGGGTCTTCTTTGGCTGAACCTGCGTCGCAACCCTGCGCACGGCGATGAGAACCAAAAGCCCATGGATCGCGGCTTCATCGCGCTGCTGTTCCTGGTCAGCGCAAGCGGCCTGGCGCTACTGGCTTTGCGTGAAACCAGTGCCTTGGGCTTGATGTTGGCTATCCACCTCGGCCTGGTCATGGCGTTTTTCTTGACCATGCCCTACAGCAAATTCGCCCATGGAATATTCCGCAGCGCAGCGCTGCTCAAACATGCCATCGAGAAGCGTCAACCCAACCCGATCAACGCCGGCAGCGACTGACGGTTAAAGCACTCATTCCAAAAACAATAGTGAGCATAACGGTAGCCATGATGAAAACGACAACGGCAACAACCCGAGCCAAGGGGTCCAAATTGGGCGCCATTTTGCGGGTCACCAGCGGTAACTTCCTCGAGCAGTTCGACTTCTTTCTGTTCGGGTTCTACGCGACCTACATCTCCCAGACCTTCTTTCCAGCCACCAGCGAGTTTGCCTCGTTGATGATGACCTTCGCGGTATTCGGCTCCGGATTCCTGATGCGTCCATTAGGCGCCATTGTACTGGGGGCGTACATCGACAAGGTGGGCCGTCGCAAGGGGCTGATCGTGACGCTGTCGATCATGGCCGCCGGTACCGTATTGATCGCCCTGGTGCCGGGCTATGCCGCCATCGGCGTGGCGGCACCGATTCTGGTGTTATTGGGCAGGCTGCTACAGGGCTTCTCCGCCGGCGCGGAAATGGGCGGTGTTTCCGTGTATCTGGCGGAAATTTCCACCCCCGGTCACACCGGTTTCTACACCAGTTGGCAATCGGCCAGCCAACAGGTAGCGATCGTCGTCGCGGCCGCGTTGGGCTACACGATCAATGCCACGATGCAAGCCGCTGAGATCGCCGATTGGGGGTGGCGAATTCCGTTCTTCATTGGCTGCGTGATCATCCCGTTCATTTTCATTATTCGCCGCTCACTGGAAGAAACCGCTGCCTTCACTGCTCGCAGCCATCGCCCAACCACTCGCGAAGTTTTTCGCTCGATGCGTGACAACTGGCGCACCGTGCTGGCGGGCGGCTTGCTGGCGTCCATGACTACCACCACGTTCTACCTGATTACGGTCTACACACCGACGTTTGGCAGGACAGTGCTGAACTTAAGTACCACCGACAGCCTGGCGGTCACACTGCTGGTCGGTATCAGCAACTTTATCTGGCTGCCTATCGGCGGCGCCCTCTCCGACCGCATTGGCCGTCGACCACTGTTGCTGGCGATATCGTTGCTGTGCATCTTCACCGCCTATCCCGCCATGCACTGGCTGGCAGAGGCGGCGAGTTTCGAACGACTGCTCGCTGTTCTACTGTACTTCTCATTCTTCTTTGGCATTTACAACGGCGCCATGGTCGCGGCACTGACCGAAGTTATGCCACAGAACGTGCGGGTAGTCGGATTTTCTCTGGCCTTCAGTTTAGCCACTGCGGTGTTTGGCGGTTTTACCCCAGCAATCTCGACGCTGCTTGTCCAGGCCACGGGCGACAAGGCATCACCTGCCTACTGGCTGATGTTCGCGGCGGTGTGCGGGTTCACGGCGACGACGATTCTGTATCGTCGGCAAAAAGCTTTGGCAGTCAGAACCGTTTAGTTCCTCGATCGCCGACGCTTACCACCCGTCGATCCACGGCGGGACCGAATTAGAGTGGCATGAGGTCGATTACTGTCTTTCGTCAAGATAATACTCGGCCTAAAGACCCATCTCCTCCGAAAGAGGTGAGGGTTCCACCGAGAGCCAGTCATTTTGTAGGGGTAAAAAACTTTATAAATAAAAAGGGGTCGCGAGAAAAAATCTCGCAACCCCTCGATTTATATGGTCGGGACGGAGTGATTCGAACACTCGACCCCTAGCACCCCATGCTAGTGCGCTACCGGACTGCGCTACGCCCCGACTAGGCGTGAAACTCATCCCTCATCTCGAGGAACGCTCAAGAATATATCGCAAGCTTTTGAAAACTGGAAGTATTTAAAAGCGAGAATTTATTTCTTGAGTACCACCAGAACATCTTCGAGCTCGGCGATCATCTGGCGGATCATTTGCTTGTATTGGGTGGTGTCGTCTTTGGCTTCATCGCCGGACAAACGCAGGCGCGCTCCGCCGATGGTGAACCCCTGATCGTAAAGGAGCGCGCGGATCTGCCGGATCATCAGTACGTCCTGGCGCTGATAATACCGGCGGTTTCCGCGGCGTTTGACAGGGTTGAGTTGAGGAAACTCCTGCTCCCAGTAGCGCAGCACATGTGGTTTTACCGCACACAGCTCGCTGACTTCACCAATGGTGAAGTAGCGTTTGCCCGGGATGACGGGGAGTTCGTCGTTATGACTTGGTTCCAGCATAAGCCTCAACTCGGGCCTTCAACTTCTGCCCTGGACGAAAGGTGACCACACGGCGAGCCGTGATCGGGATTTCTTCCCCCGTTTTCGGATTGCGGCCAGGCCGCTGGCGTTTGTCCCGAAGGTCGAAATTGCCGAAACCGGACAATTTGACTTGTTCGTTGTCTTCGAGAGCGTGCCTGATTTCTTCAAAAAACAGTTCGACCAATTCCTTGGCCTCCCGTTTGTTCAGGCCCAGCTCTTCATACAGACGTTCCGCCATCTCAGCTTTCGTCAGAGCCCCCATACGTCACTTCCTTAACGTGGCGTTCAACCTTTGTTCGAGCGAGGTGAGGATGTTTTGCGTTGCGGTATTCACCTCATCGTCATTAAGAGTGCGCGATGGATGCTGCCAGGTCAAGCCGACTGCGAGGCTTTTTCTATCAGGATCAATGCCTTTACCCTGATACACGTCAAATAGCCTGAGGTCTGTCAGCCATTCGCCTGCATTTTCACGGATTACGTCCAGTACAGCCGTGGCTGCAACGTCTTTGTGCGCAATCAGTGCAAGGTCACGACGCACTTCAGGAAAGCGCGATAACTCGTGGAATTTAGGCATTTTGCCCGACGCCACTTCCGCCAGAACCAACTCGAAGACGAAGACCGGACGGTCGAGACCGAGGGTTTTCGACAATTCAGGGTGGATCGCGCCAATGAAGCCAACCAGACGACCGTCACGTTCGATGCGCGCGGTTTGACCCGGGTGCAGCGCTGGGTGCTTGCCCGGCACGAAAGTGAATGCATCCAGGGCACCGGCAAAACCCAGTACCGCTTCCACGTCTGCCTTGACGTCGAAGAAGTCGATGGTATCGCGACCCTGAGCCCAGCCTTCCGGCAGGCGACTACCGCAAACAACACCCGCCAACATTGGCTCTTGCTTCAGACCTTCAAGCTGGCCAACGAAACGCAGGCCGCTTTCGAACAGACGCACGCGATCCTGCTGACGGTTCAGGTTGTGCTGAAGCGCCTTGACCAGACCCGGCCACAGCGACGAACGCATGGCAGCCATGTCATTGGAGATCGGATTGGCCAGCAGCAACGGCTCCACACCCGGATTAAACAGTTCGAACTGTTTCGGATCGATGAAGCTATAGGTAATCGCTTCCTGATATCCACGGGCAACCAGCAGGCGGCGCAGTTCAGGCAGGTCGCTACGGGCTTCTGCCTTGGCTTGCGGCGCCAGACGCGCTTGCGGATAACGAACCGGCAAACGGTTGTAGCCATACAGGCGTGCCAGTTCTTCGATCAGGTCCACTTCCAGGCTGATATCGAAGCGATGGCTTGGAACTTCTACACGCCACTGCCCTGCCCCATCGGCAGTAATGGCCAGGCCCAAGGCGTTGAGCAGACGCTCCACCTCAGCCGAATCCATTTCCATGCCCAACATCTGGGTAATACGCTGGGCACGCAGGGTGATCGGAGCAATTTTCGGCAGGTGCTGTTCGCTGACGGTCTCGATGATCGGACCCGCTTCACCACCGGTGATTTCCAGCAGCAAACCAGTCGCGCGCTCCATGGCTTCGCGGGCCAGTTTCCAGTCCACGCCACGCTCATAGCGATGAGATGCATCGGTGTGCAGGCCATAGGAACGGGCCTTGCCTGCTACGGCGATCTGGTCGAAGAAGGCGCTTTCCAGGAACACATCACGTGTGGTCGAGGAAACACCGCTGTGCTCGCCACCCATGACGCCGGCAATTGCCAGTGCGCGGGAGTGGTCGGCAATCACCAGCGTATCGCTACGCAGACTGACTTCCTGGCCGTCGAGCAGCACCAGCTTCTCGCCCTCTTCAGCCATGCGCACACGGATGCCACCGTTGATTTCGGCGAGATCGAAGGCGTGCAGCGGCTGACCCAGTTCCAGCATCACATAGTTGGTGATGTCGACGGCAGCGTCGATGCTGCGCACGTCGGCACGACGCAGACGCTCGACCATCCACAGCGGCGTTGCTTTGGACAGGTCGACGTTACGGATCACACGCCCCAGGTAACGTGGGCACGCGGCGGGCGCCAGCACTTCTACCGAGCGCACTTCGTCGTGGGCGGCAGGAACCGAAGCCACCACCGGACGGACCACCGCAGCGGCGTACAGGGCACCCACTTCACGGGCCAGACCGGCCAGGGACAGGCAGTCACCACGGTTCGGGGTCAGATCGACCTCGATGCTGGCGTCTTCCAGGTCCAGGTAAACGCGGAAATCCTCACCCACCGGCGCATCGGCCGGCAGCTCCATCAGGCCGTCATTACCTTCACCGACCTGCAGCTCGGTTTGCGAGCACAGCATGCCGTTGGACTCGACGCCACGCAGCTTGGCTTTCTTGATCTTGAAGTCGCCTGGCAGCTCGGCGCCGATCATGGCGAAAGGAATCTTCAAGCCCGGGCGCACGTTTGGCGCACCGCAAACAACCTGGAAGGTTTCCGAACCGTTACTGACCTGGCACACGCGCAGCTTGTCGGCGTCCGGGTGCTGCTCGGTGCTCAGCACCTCACCAACGACCACGCCACTGAAAACACCGGCGGCCGGCGTAACGCTATCGACCTCAAGACCGGCCATCGACAGACGAGCAACCAGCTCGTCGCGACTTACCTGCGGGCTAACCCAGCCACGCAGCCATTGTTCACTGAATTTCATCCTGCTCTCCTAAGAATTCGTTACGACTAGCGAAATTGCGCGAGGAACCGCAAGTCGTTGTCGAAGAACAGACGCAAGTCGTTCACGCCGTAACGCAGCATGGCCAGTCGCTCTACGCCCATGCCGAAGGCAAAGCCCGAGAACTCTTCCGGGTCGATCCCGGACATGCGCAGCACGTTCGGGTGAACCATGCCGCAACCCATCACTTCCAGCCAGCCGGTCTGCTTGCAGACACGGCAGCCTTTACCGCTGCACATCACGCACTCCATGTCGACTTCAGCGGATGGCTCGGTGAACGGGAAGTACGAAGGACGGAAACGCACCGCCAGTTCCTTTTCGAAGAACACCCGCAGGAACTCTTCGATGGTGCCTTTGAGGTCGGCGAAATTGATGTCGCGATCGATCAGCAGGCCTTCGACCTGGTGGAACATCGGCGAGTGGGTGATATCGGAGTCGCTGCGGTATACACGGCCTGGGCAGACGATGCGGATCGGCGGCTGTTTCGACTCCATGGTGCGGACCTGTACCGGCGAGGTATGGGTGCGCAACAACATGTTCGCATTGAAATAGAAGGTGTCATGCATCGACCGGGCCGGGTGGTGGCCAGGGATGTTGAGCGCTTCGAAGTTGTGATAGTCGTCTTCGACCTCAGGGCCTTCGGCGATGCCGTAGCCAATACGGGTGAAGAACTGTTCGACGCGTTCCAGAGTACGGGTAACCGGATGCAGACCACCGGAGGTCTGACCACGGCCAGGCAGGGTCACGTCAATGGACTCGGCGGAGAGTTTGGCAGCCAGATCGGCTTCTTCAAACAATGCCTTGCGCGCATTAAGGACCTCTGTGACACGTTCCTTGGCAACGTTGATCAGCGCACCGACCTGCGGACGCTCTTCTGCCGGCAAATTCCCCAGGGTCTTCATCACCTGAGTCAATTCACCCTTCTTGCCAAGGTAGTGAACCCGGATTTGCTCCAGGGCATTGATATCTTCAGCGCTTTGCACAGCCTCTAGAGCTTGAGAGACGAGCGCATCCAGGTTTTCCATGTACAGACTCCAGATACAAAATAGGGGAAGAGCTTGAAGGCTCTTCCCCTATTTATGACGTTTAACACCTGACCCCACAGATGCGAGGCCGGGTGACTGTCGGGGGTACTTAAGCCAAGGTGGCTTTAGCTTTCTCGACAATCGCAGCAAACGCCGCTTTTTCGTTCACTGCCAGATCAGCCAGAACCTTACGGTCGATCTCGATGGACGCTTTTTTCAGGCCGGCGATGAAACGGCTGTAGGACAGACCGTTGATACGAGCACCAGCGTTGATACGAGCGATCCACAGAGCGCGGAACTGACGTTTTTTCTGACGACGGTCACGGTAGGCGTATTGGCCTGCCTTGATTACCGCTTGCTTGGCAACACGGAATACGCGGGAGCGTGCGCCGTAGTAGCCTTTAGCAAGTTTCAGAATTTTTTTGTGACGCTTACGGGCAATGACGCCACGCTTTACACGAGCCATGAGTTACTTCCTCTATTCTTGACTAAAATTAACGAAGGCGCAGCATGCGCTCGACTTTTGCCACGTCAGACGGATGCAGCAAGCTGCTACCGCGCAGTTGACGCTTACGCTTGGTCGACATTTTGGTCAGGATGTGGCTCTTGAAAGCGTGCTTGTGCTTGATACCGTTAGCAGTTTTCAGAAACCGCTTAGCAGCACCACTTTTGGTCTTCATTTTTGGCATGTTCGGATACTCCGCATTCAGTTGATAAACATAATCAGAAGGCCTGCCGTGCCCTGTTGATTACTTCTTCTTTTTCGGGGCGATGACCATGATCAGCTGGCGTCCTTCCATCTTAGGATGCTGTTCGACCGAACCGTACTCAAGCAAGTCACCTTCAACTCGCTTGAGGAGTTCCATCCCCAGCTCCTGGTGGGCCATCTCACGGCCGCGGAATCGCAAGGATACCTTGGCCCTGTCCCCGTCACTCAGGAAACGTACCAGGTTGCGCAGTTTTACCTGGTAATCCCCTTCCTCCGTCCCTGGACGAAACTTGATTTCTTTAACCTGAATCTGCTTCTGGTTTTTCTTGGCCGCAGCAATCTGCTTCTTCTTTTCGAAGATCGATTTGCCGTAGTCCATCAGTTTGCAAACAGGTGGTACTGCATCGGCGGAAATCTCCACCAGATCCAGCTTGGCCTCTTCAGCCTTAAGAAGCGCGTCTTCAATTGACACAATCCCGAGCTGTTCACCTTCAGCCCCAATTAACCGAACCTCGCGTGCCGAGATATTCTCGTTGATCGGGGCTTTCGGTGCAGTTCGTTTATCTTGTCTCATTTCACGCTTAATAATAATTACTCCGAATCTTGGCGACCACGCCGGGAAACCGCTTGGGCGAGGAACTCAGCGAACTGGGCGACGGGCATCGAGCCCAGGTCAGCACCTTCACGAGTACGCACAGCGACAGTCTGCATCTCGACTTCCCGATCTCCGATAACCAAGAGATAAGGAACCTTGAGCAAAGTATGCTCGCGGATTTTAAAGCCGATTTTTTCATTTCTCAAGTCAGACTTGGCACGAAATCCGCTTTCGTTGAGGGTTTTTTCAACCTCGGCGGCGAAATCAGCCTGTTTGTCAGTGATATTCATCACCACTGCCTGGGTCGGAGCCAGCCACGCAGGGAACGCGCCCTCGTAGTGCTCGATCAGGATTCCGACGAAACGCTCGAAGGACCCCAGGATCGCCCGGTGCAACATCACCGGGTGCTTGCGACTGTTGTCTTCGGAGACGAATTCGGCTCCCAGACGGACCGGCAGGTTAAAATCGAGCTGCAGGGTACCACACTGCCAGACGCGACCGAGACAATCTTTCAACGAGAATTCGATCTTCGGACCGTAGAACGCACCCTCGCCCGGTTGCAGATCGTACGGCAGGCCCGCGCTATCAAGGGCTGCGGCCAGCGCAGCTTCGGCGCGATCCCAAAGCTCGTCGGACCCGACGCGTTTTTCCGGACGAGTGGACAGCTTCATCTCGACATCTTTAAAGCCGAAATCGGCGTAGACGTCCATGGTCAGCTTGATAAACGCGGCGGACTCGGCCTGCATCTGCTCTTCGGTGCAGAAGATGTGAGCGTCGTCCTGAGTGAACGCGCGCACGCGCATGATGCCGTGCAAGGCACCCGATGGCTCGTTACGGTGGCACGCGCCAAACTCGGCCAGGCGCATTGGCAGCTCGCGGTAGCTTTTCAGGCCCTGGTTGAATACCTGCACGTGGCAAGGGCAGTTCATTGGCTTGATCGCGTAGTCGCGGTTTTCCGACTGGGTGGTGAACATGTTGTCGGCGTAGTTGGCCCAGTGCCCGGACTTCTCCCACAGGCTGCGGTCAACGACTTGCGGCGTCTTGATTTCCAGGTAGCCATTGTCACGCTGAACCTTGCGCATGTACTGCTCGAGCACCTGGTACAAAGTCCAGCCGTTCGGATGCCAGAACACCATGCCCGGCGACTCTTCCTGAGTATGGAACAGGCCCAGGCGCTTGCCGATCTTGCGGTGGTCGCGCTTTTCGGCTTCTTCAATGCGCTGGATGTAAGCCGCCAATTGCTTCTTGTCCGCCCATGCGGTGCCGTAGACGCGCTGCAATTGCTCGTTCTTGGCATCGCCACGCCAGTAGGCACCGGACAGTTTGGTCAGCTTGAAGGATTTCAGGAAGCGGGTGTTCGGCACGTGCGGACCACGGCACATGTCGACGTATTCTTCGTGATAGTACAGGCCCATGGCCTGCTCGTTCGGCATGTCTTCGACCAGGCGCAACTTGTAGTCTTCGCCACGGGCCTTGAACACTTCGATCACTTCGGCGCGCGGAGTGACTTTCTTGATCACGTCGTAATCTTTCTCGATCAGCTGCTGCATGCGCTGCTCGATGGCCGCAAGGTCGTCCGGCGTGAAAGGACGTTCGAAGGCGATGTCGTAATAGAAACCTTCATCGATGACCGGACCGATGACCATTTTGGCGGTCGGGTACAACTGCTTGACCGCGTGGCCAACCAGGTGGGCGCAAGAGTGGCGAATGATCTCCAGCCCCTCTTCATCCTTTGGCGTGATGATTTGCAGCGACGCGTCGCTGTCGATGATGTCGCTGGCGTCGACCAGCTTGCCATTGACCTTGCCGGCAACGGTGGCTTTGGCCAGGCCTGCACCGATGGATGCGGCGACCTCGGCTACGGAAACCGGATGATCGAATGAACGTTGACTGCCGTCGGGAAGAGTAATAGTTGGCATGGCGCCTCCTCTCCTAGTGGTGACCCCTACCAAAGGTCACGTGGGTTGGGATGAGCCAGTACAAGATCCGGTCCAGGCCGTTCAATGACGAACGCCTGCCTTACAGCGGCAGGAGCCTTGCGGCCAACCGGGAAACCGAACCAGAGTGACTGGGATTCAAATCAGGGTTAATCGTGCATCTGCCGCCACCGGGACTGAAGGTCCGTCGGAGCCTGCAAACGCCCGAGCCACGCATGCTAGCACAGATGAACGGTTGCCACGGTGCGCAGGTTTTGCAGCAGGGTAAATTGGCTGTTTTTATGCCAGAGTGCTGAACTTGAAGCGCACTATCGCCCTCAGATAACAAGATATCTGACCCACAAGGAGTATCTCAGCATGCGTCTGAATCGTTTATTCGCCGTAGTCGCCCCCGTCATTCTCCTGCTACCACTGGCCGCCCATGCAGAATGGCCGAAAGGCGAACGAGAGAAATACATGGCGCAGTGCACCCAGACTGCCACACCACAGATCGGCGCCGCAGCAGCGAAATCCCACTGCGCCTGCGGTGCCGATGCCATCAAATCGTACCCTGCCGCCGACATTCAGGCCCTGATGAACAACACGGCCAGCGACACATTGAAGCAGCAGGCACTGAACAAAATTGCAGCCTGCAAGGCCACCAAAAAAGAGCAAAAATAGGCCCACCCCCACGCTTTCAGCCCCTGAAATACTGTTAAAAAGCCGCTGAAACAGGACCTTTCGTACAATTTATTCAGGTTTTTCAGCTTTTTTTATCGCCTTAACTTTCGGCTGAAAGCCTTATAGAACGGGGCTTTCAGCCTCTAAAGGACACCAAGAAAAAGCGTCTGGTTGGCAAACAGTGCGTCCGGGGGGCTCCCAAACCGAACATTTCGACTATGATACCCGGGTGTGCCCAGTTGGCCTGAGCAGCACAGTACTACTGAAAATATATGTTTCTTGGAGATACACCATGTCTAATCGCCAAACCGGCACCGTTAAATGGTTCAACGATGAAAAAGGCTTCGGCTTCATCACTCCTCAAGGTGGCGGTGACGACCTGTTCGTACACTTCAAAGCTATCGAAAGCGACGGTTTCAAAAGCCTGAAAGAAGGCCAGACTGTTTCCTTCGTGGCTGAGAAAGGCCAAAAGGGTATGCAAGCTGCTCAAGTTCGCCCAGAGTAATTTCCAGGCGCACTAAAAAAACCCCGTCCATGTGACGGGGTTTTTTATGGGTGAAACAAAAGTCGAACGATCAGCCGCAGTTGACGCGGGTCACTACCCGGCTGGCATCGGTGTTCAGGTTCAGGCGATCGGAACGGTACTCCAGCGTCACCATATCGGTTGGCAGCAGGAACCGTGCACTTTGCGCCCCGGCACGGGTACGCGCCTGCTCGAGCAGCTGCGCCGATGCCTGTTTGCCGATGGTGAACTCGGCAGCCTTTGCCTCACAGCGACTGTGACCCGTGTCAGTCGTCGCAACATCCGTTGTTGCCGACTCCGTAGAGGGAGTGCTGCAACCGGCCAGCGTGGCAACGGCCAACAAAGTACCCAATGACGCGAGCTTCCAAGGCATGAAGCCTCCTTATTCAATGATTAAGCTGAGATCGTGCGACAACCAGACTGGCGTTTGGTTTCACAGGGAGCACTGGCACCCTGCCCATGATCCGGACGAGCCGCGATTCTGCCTGAGCGTCGCCCTGCCCTTAATCACTGAATCGTGACTGAATATGAACGACGCTCAATAGACGTCGATGTAGTCGTAAGGAGGATTGGGCCAGTTCTCTTTCAAGGCATTGAAGATTTGCATGACCCAGACTTCATCGCTGGCCGCGACCCGCCCGACATAACCGGAGCCCTTGGCCCAGGTTTCGAGCCGGAACAACAACCCGTCGATATCGGTACCGCCCACGACACCCGAGGAGATGTAGGCAATGCCTCCCTTGGTGACCCGCAACTGGGTGTGCTCATCGTCACTGGCGCCGGCCAGCAAATGACGCACCGCCTCGAGGGTCAGGCCATCCGGGGAGTTCAAATCGATCTGCACAGCGCGTTCCTTGAATATTCGTCAGAGACCAAGTGTCGCACAGCCCTCCTTTCATGCCTAAGTCGACGTGTCAAAAGCCCTGCAAAATGGTTAACTCGGCACTCAGACTTCCCCGACCTCTCGAGTGCCATCATGACCACCGTAAGCATCGACGCTGCCATCAAGGCCAAGTGGCAAGACGGCCACAGCTCCTACAGTCCAAGCAGCACGGAAGAGCTCGCCATTATCGGTATCGACCTTCTGGTCAGGGACCTTGGAACCGAAGCCGCCCAATCGTTCATCGAGCAGATTTTCGAGAAACATCTATCGGACCAAAAGACCGAAGCGGTTAGTACGAGGGAGTAAAACCCGCAGGCAAGCACCTGCGGGAGATGATGCTTACTTCAGGCGGGCCAGGCGCTCGGTCAGCAGATCGAAGAAGCCCTGGGCGTCGCCGTTTTCTACCCAGAAGGCGTTCTTTGGCGCTTTCAAGCCGTCATACCAGTCGACGATGGTTTGTCCAAAGGTCGGTCCTTCGCGGCTGTCGACCACCACGTTGACCGAACGACCGCCGAACAACTGCGGCTTGAGCAGATAAGCGACAACCGTGGCGTCATGCACCGGGCCGCCCGGAAGGCCGTAGTGTTCCATGTCGCCCTTGATGTACTCATTGAGAATACTGACTACCAGACGACTGGCGTTGTTGTTCAGCGTGGCAATCTGGTTCAGGCGCGCTTCGCTGGTAAGGATCTTGTGGGTCACATCCAGCGACAGGTAGGTCAGCTTCACGCCACTGTTGAGCACCACTTCGGCCGCTTGCGGATCGGCGAACAGGTTGAACTCGGCCACTGGCGTGATGTTGCCGCCGTTGAAGTGTGCACCACCCATGACCACCACTTCCTTAATGCCCTGAACGATACCCGGCTCCTGGATCAACGCCAGGGCCAGGTTGGTCTGCGGGCCAAGCATGGCGATGGTAATGCTGTGGGGCTCGGCAGATTTCAGGGTATCGATCAGATAAGTGATGGCGCTGCCCTTGGCCACCCCCTTCCTGGGCTCATGCACGTCAATGCCCGACAACCCTTCCTTGCCATGAATGTCCTCGGCATAGATAGGTGTGCGCATCAGGGGGCTGGGCGCCCCCGCATAGACCGGCACCTCTTCGCGCCCCGCCCACTCCCGGGCCAGCCGCGCATTGCGGGAGGTCTTGTCCAGGCGAACGTTGCCGGCAACGGTGGTCAATGCCCGGACATTCAGTTCGTCCGGCGACGCCAGGGCGAACAACAGGGCAACGACGTCGTCAGCTCCCGGATCGGTGTCGATGATCAGGTCGATCTTTGGTGCCGCTTGGGCGTTGGTTGCGGTCGTCAGGGTCAAAAGCAGCAGGTTCCAGAGCAGTGGGTGCAGTTTCCGGGAATAGCGATACGGGGCGCACGCCTTGTGCCAGGGACATCAAAACGCGGACAGCCAGTCAAAACGTAACCCCGGCGACCAGCACAATGTTGCAGTAAGGCTGGCATTCACCTGTACGAACAATCGCCCTGGCTTGTCGGCTCAGGGCCTTGAATTGTTCATGGGTGAGCAACTCACGCCGACCCAACGCGCCTTCGCCATCCAGCGCTTCCAGCGTGACCAGAGCCGACGGCTTTTTATCGAAGATTTCCTGAGCCAGCACATGGCTTTCGACCTGCATCTCACTGAGCACGACCTTCAAGGTGCTGACAAAATCCGGAATGCCATGGGTCAAGGCCAGGTCGATCAATTCAACGCCCGGAGGAACCGGCAGCCCCGCATCCCCGATGATGACCCTGTCGCCATGCCCCAATGATGCGATCAGCCGCGACAGCGCAATGTTGAGCAGTGGTGTCTTTTTCATGGTGTTTTAAACGCCTGCACTTCGCTCAAGAAGGGAATCGAAGGCTGCGCGCCGGCACGGGTGACCGACAGCGCAGCGGCCACCTGTCCGAAGCGGATCGCCTGCGTCTCATCGTTACCGGCGGCCAGTGCCGCAGCGAAACCGCCGACGAACGTATCGCCGGCCGCCGTGGTATCGACAGCCTTCACCACGGGCGCGGGGAAATGTTCGAAGCGTTGGCCATCGGCAAACAGTGAACCTTGCGCACCGAGAGTGATGATCACCTTGCCGGCGCCCAGGGCAATCAGGCGGGTTGCCGCGGCTTGCGCGGTGTCCAGGGAGTCCACTGACAGACCGCTCAGGGCCGACGCTTCGCTTTCGTTGGGAATCAGGTAATCGATGGACGCGTACCAGTCCGATGGCAGCGGACGGCTGGCCGGAGCCGGGTTGAGGATGACTGTCTTGCCCAGCTCGCGACCACGCTTGAGCGCATGGCCAACAGACGCATCGGGCACTTCCAGCTGACAGATGAGCACGTCCGCCGCACGTATCACCGAATCAAAACGGTCAATGGTTTCAGCGGTCAATGCACCGTTGGCGCCGGGGACGATCACGATGGAGTTCTGACTGCTGTCGTCGACCACAATCAACGCCACGCCGCTGGAACCGTCAACGGTGCTCACCGCCCGGCAATCGATCTGCTCGGCCAACAGCGCCCCGCGCAGCGCCTCACCATAAGCGTCATTGCCTACGCAGCCGATCATCGACACCTGCGCTCCCAGCCGCGCCGCAGCCACGGCCTGATTGGCGCCCTTGCCACCGGAGACGGTGGTAAACGATTGACCAATCAGCGTTTCACCGCCCTTGGGCAAGCGCGGGGCCCGGGTCACCAGGTCCATGTTCAAACTGCCAATTACCACTACTTTTGCTGACATACATTGCTACTCATCGATTCTGTTTCGGCGGCGCTTTTGATTCAGCGGCTTTCTGTTTTCAACGGCTTTTTGTTTCAACGGAATTGGGCAAACACGCCGGCCAGCGGCGCCGTCGATTCACGCATGACGATACTCGGCGTCACGATCCGCTGATCGGTCGCCAGACCCGGCGTGGCGATTCGGCGCAAAAGCACTTCGGCAGCCATTTCGCCGAGCTGCAGGATCGATTGCCCGACCGTGGTCAGCGACGGGTAGACATACCGACTCATCTGGATATCGTCGAAGCCGATCACCGACAACTCGCTCGGTACGCGAATGTTGCGCTCGGCGGCGGCCCTCAGCACACCGATGCCGATCATGTCGTTGGCCGCAAAAACGGCGGTAGGCGGATTGCTTTCCAGCAGAATCGCGGCAGCGCTGTAACCGCCGGTGCTGGTGAAATCGCTTTCCAGCATGCGCCCGGGAGAGACTTCGACGCCCGCCTCCTTCAAGGCCCTGCGATAACCCGCCAGACGCATCTGCGCCACAGTGGTGCTTTGCGGCCCGCTGATCGTGGCGATATCCCGGTGCCCCAACTCCAACAGGTGTCGCGTCGCCAGATACGCGCCGTATTCATGGTCGATGCGCACCAGGTCCGCATCGACCCCTTCCAGTCCGCGGTCGACGATCACCATGGGCGTGCGGACGCCTTTCAGGCCTTGTGCCAGGCCACTGTCGCCACCGGCCGAGGCGACGATCAGGCCGTCGATGCGTTTTTCCAGCAGCACACGCAGGTAGCTGCGCTGCTTGTCCGGATTGTCGTCGGAATTGCACAGGATGACGCAGTAACCGTTTCGCTCGCAGTAGTCCTCGATACCCCGGGCCAGTTCGGCGAAATACGGGTTGAGGCTGTTGGGGACCAACAGGCCGATGGTGGCCGTGGTCTTGGCCTTGAGTGAACGGGCCACGGCGCTGGGAACGTAGTCGAGGGTCTTGATCGCCGCCTCGACTTTGATCCGCACCTCTTCACTGACCGGGCGGGTTTTGTTCACCACATGGGAAACCGTGGTGTAGGAAATGCCGGCAAGGGCTGCCACATCTTTGATAGTCGCCATGACTCAGGTCCGCCGGCTTGCGCGTTGACTGCGATAAGTATCCAGCACCACCGCCACCACGATCACCGCACCGGTAATGATGCGTTTGGTCGGTTCGGTTGCCCCGATCTGCGCCAGCCCTGCGGCCAGCACGGAAATAATCAGGACGCCAAAAAACGTGCTGATCACCGAGCCGCGCCCGCCCATCAGGCTGGTCCCGCCGATCACGACGGCCGCGATCACCTGCAATTCAAGGCCGGAGCCGGCATTCGGGTCGGCGGCTTCCAGGCGAGAAATCTGGAACAATGCGGCAACGCCGGCCAGCAACCCCATCAGACTGAAGACCAGGACCTTGTAAGGCTTCGGGTTGATCCCCGCCAGCCGCACAGCCTCTTCGTTGGTGCCGATACCAATCAGGTAGCGACCGAACACCGTGCGGGTCAACACGGCCTGAGCGACGAAAATGATCAGCAACGCAATGATGAACGACGGCGATATGCCAAAGGCAATCGGATTGGACAGCCAGGCGAACGCATCGCCGATGTAGGCCGTACGCGAACCGGTCATCTGGTACGCCACACCGCGAGCCATTTCCAGCACGCCCAGGGACACGATGAATGACGGTATCCGCCACGCCACAGTGATCGAGCCGGTGATGGTACCGGCAAGCGCCGCGACGGCCATGCCCAGCAGCGCCGCCGGCAGCACGCCCCAGCCCCACCCAAGAATCGCCACGCTCACGGTCGAGGCCGCCAGCGCCAGCACCGAGCCTACCGACAGGTCGATGCCACCGATGATCAAAACAAAGGTCATGCCGACCGCCAGCACCATCAGGTCCGGAATCTGGTTGGCCAAGGTGCTGAAAGTATCGTACGACAGGAAGTGACTGCTCAGCACCGAGAACAGCACGATCATCGCCAACAAGGCACCCGCCAGCCCCAGATAGGTGCCCAGGCCGTAGAAGTTGCCACTGCGTTTTCCGGCGTAAGAAGCGGTATTCATGGAAGATCCCTAGGCGCGGCTTCAACGAGCTGCGCATCACGTTTTTGGTAGCCGGCGAAAGCAGCGGCGAGCAACTCATCCTGGGTCCAGCTGTCGCGATCGAAGGTATCGATCAGGCTTCCTGCCGACAGCACGCCGATCCGGTCGCAGATCAGCATCAGCTCGCGCAAGTCGCTGGAGACCACCACCAGCGCCTTGCCCTGGCGGGTCAACTCACCGAGAAGGTTGTAGATATCGAACTTGGCGCCGACGTCGATGCCGCGGGTCGGCTCGTCGAACAGCAACACCGAGCAATCGCGCTCCAGCCAACGGCCGATGACGACTTTCTGCTGATTGCCGCCGGACAACTCGGACACCAGTTGTGCCGGACCGGAACTGCGAATGCGCATGGCGTCGATCTGACGCTGGGCCAAAGCGCGCTCCTTATCGTTGTCGACAAAGCCCGCGCCGGAGATGCCGGGCATGTTGCCCAAGGCGATATTGGCGCCGATCGACTGCGTCAACAAAAGGCCTTCGCCCTTGCGATCTTCAGTGATCAACGCGATGCCATGCCCGACCGCATCCACTGGCGAACGCACATTGATGACCCGCGCCGGCGCCCCCAGGGCAATCGTGCCGCTGTCGGCGATATCCGCACCGAAGATCAGACGCAGCAATTCAGTGCGCCCCGCGCCGATCAAACCGGAAATCCCGAAAATCTCTCCGGCACGGACTTCGAACGACACGTCGCGAACCTTGTCGGACCGGCTCAGGCCCCTGACCGTCAACACCGGAGCGCCGATCTTGCGCGCCCCCATATCGATATGTTCGCCGAGCTCGCGGCCGACCATCAGCGTGACCAGTTGCTCGCTGTTGTAGTTGGCCATCGGCTCGACACAGACCAGGTTGCCGTCGCGCAGCACGGCAATGCGTTGCGCGACCCGCGCCAACTCTTCGAGGCGATGGGAGATGTAGATGATCGATACGCCGCGAGCCTGCAGGCGGGTGATCTGCTCGAACAGCATTTCGACTTCGCGGGCAGTGAGCATCGCGGTCGGCTCGTCGAGAATCAGCACATGACAATCGCCAATCAGGTTGCGCGCGATCTCCACCATTTGCTGGTGGCCGATGCCCAGCTCGCCGACCAGGGTGTCCGGGTCAATGGCGTCTAGCCCGACATGGGCCATGGCCTCGATGGCGGCCTTGCGCAACTGCTTGCGACTGATCCAGCCGCCTTTGCTGGGCAGGTTGTCGAGAAACAGGTTTTCCGCCACCGACAGGGTCGGCAGCAGATTGAGTTCCTGCATGACCATGCGGATACCCAGCGCTTCAGCCTGAGCCCGGCTACCCGGACGATAGTCCTGCCCCTGATACTGCATCTGGCCAGTGGTCGGCGTGACCAACCCGCCAATAATCTTCGAAAGCGTGCTTTTGCCCGCACCGTTCTCACCGGTCAGCGCCAGCACTTCCCCGCGCATGAGCGTCAGGTCGATGCCGGCCAGGACCGGTTGGGCGTAAGTCTTGCCGATACCACTGACCGAAAGGACAGCGTTCGGAGCGCAAACTGACATAAAAACTCTCCATGCGCCCGTCCGGCTGGACGAGCGCCGTTACGTCGCCAGAAGGCTACTTGATGACCAGTTCTACCGGCGTTTCGATCACGCCATTGGCGCCGCCGTCGACCTTCTCGCCCTTGAGAATCTTCAATGCAGTCTCGATGCCGAACACCGCCTGTTTAGCCGCAAACTGGTCTGCCGTGGCCAGAACACGACCATCCTTGAGCATTGGCTGGATGGCGTTGATATTGTCGTAGCCGACCACCTGCACCTTACCGGCCTTGCCCGCGGCGCGCACCGCAGACACGGCACCAACCGCCATGCTGTCGTTGCCGGCCAGCAGGGCCTTGGTTTGCGGGTATTCACTGAGAATCGACGCGGCCACCTTGTTACCCTTGTCGATCTCCCAGTCCCCGGATTGCAGGGACACGACCTTGATCTGCGCCGCCTCCATCGCATCCTTGAAACCTGCGGTTCGCTGCTGGGCATTGGTGGTGGTGGACACACCTTCGATGATGCCGACTTCGTCACCGGCCTTCAGCTGTTTGGCCAGGTAATCCCCCACCAGCCGTGCGCCCTTGCGATTGTCCGGGCCTACGAACGGAACATTGATGTTTTTGCTTTTGACGACGGCGGGGTCCAGCTGATTGTCGATGTTGATCACGGTGATACCGGCATCGATGGCTTTCTTGATCACCGGGACCATGGCCTTGGAGTCTGCCGGCGCAATAACCAGTGCATTGACCTTGGCCAGGATCATCTGCTCGACGATACGCGTCTGGCCTGCGGTGTCGGTTTCATCCTTGATGCCGTTGGAGATGAGGTCGAATTCGCTGGAGTGATCTTTCTGGTAGGCCTTGGCACCGTCCTCCATTGTCAGGAAGAACTCGTTGGCCAGGGATTTCATGACCAGCGCGACTTTCGGCTTTTCAGTGGTTTCAGCAAAAGCCGAAGAGACAGGCAATGCAGCGGATGCAGCAGCCAACATAGCGACAGCGAGAAGACGTCCAGCGAATGGCAGCTTCATGAGTTCACTCCGATCTTATGATTATTGTGAGCAACGCTTGCGCTGGCGTAAGCTTCACGGCCCGCAGTGATAAAAAGCCATCATTGGAGCCGCGCAAACGTTTGCGTAAACCAAACTATGCGAACCCTGCCGAATTTTGTCAACGACCTGAAAAGTGCTGTCACAGATGCTTGGCGAAAAAACGGCATTCAACTCATGCCGTGGTGTTGACCACCGATCCCGTGCCGGAACCCTTGGCCAGCTCCTTGATCAGGCTCGCACTCACTTGCAGGATGGCGCCGTTGGTGTCGGCCACCTGCCCCTGAATGGCCGCTACTGCGGTGGTCTTGGCTTCCGGCGTCGGATAGCTCGCCGCCTGGGCTTGTGCCAGTTGCTGCTGTTGCTCGCGCAATTGCTGCTGCAGTTCCTTCAGACGCTTGAGCAAGACCTTCACTGCAACGCTGGTGTTATCGCTGGTTCCCGATTCGGCCTGTGCGCCGGCACTCTCCCCCAGACCTAGCGGGCCCGTCTTGACCTGGGTGCCGTCGCTTTTCTTTACACCGAGCGCTTCAGCCGCCGCATCAGCTGCTGCGTCGCTCAAGGCACGAAGGGTCGTGGCCGATTTTCCACCGATGGTGATGCTGGCGGCATTGGGAATACCAACAGATAACGACATGTGAACTCCTGAAGAAAAAGATCCCTTGAAGGAGCATCGACCGGCGCGGGCGTTTCTTTAGTCGTTAGAGATGATTTGACCCGTTGAAACCTTAAACAGAACCGCGATCCGTTTCGGAGAGCCGAACACGAAAGTTAAACATGTTCGGCATTCCGGACGCCCCGACCTCGAAGTCGCTTCGGACACAAACAGTAATACCGTTACAAATCATTAACTTAGGTGTGTTTTTTGATTCAGCGTATTACTGGTACAGATCCTGCTTTTCCCCTCGCACCCCCGGCGTTCAGATTCGCCCGGGGCGTATCTAGATGAACCTGCATCTGCACCGTCTCACAACTAGAAGAGAAAAATAATGACATCTGCACTCAAGACCTTTGTTCCGGGCGCCTTGGCCCTGCTGCTGCTCCTGCCCACCGCCCTTCAGGCCAAAGAAGCCGAAACCCAACAGAAACTGGCCAACGTGGTGATCCTGGCCACCGGCGGCACCATTGCCGGCGCTGGCGCCAGCGCCGCCAACAGCGCAACCTATCAAGCGGCGAAAGTCGGCATTGAACAGTTGATCGCCGGCGTTCCTGAACTGAGCCAACTGGCTAACGTTCGCGGCGAACAGGTCATGCAAATCGCCTCCGAAAGCATCACCAACGAAAACCTGCTGCAACTGGGTCGCCGCGTAGCCGAGCTGGCCGACAGCAAAGACGTCGATGGCATCGTGATCACCCACGGCACCGACACCCTGGAAGAAACGGCGTACTTCCTCAACCTGGTGGAAAAAACCGAGAAGCCGATCATCGTCGTAGGTTCCATGCGCCCAGGCACCGCGATGTCCGCCGATGGCATGCTGAACCTGTACAACGCGGTGGCCGTGGCCAGCAGCAAAGACGCGCGAGGCAAAGGTGTACTGGTGACCATGAATGATGAAATCCAGTCGGGTCGCGATGTCAGCAAAATGATCAACATCAAGACCGAAGCGTTTAAAAGCGCCTGGGGTCCACTAGGTATGGTGGTAGAAGGCAAATCCTACTGGTTCCGCTTGCCAGCCAAGCGACACACCATGGACTCGGAATTCGACATCAAGTCCATCAAGAGCCTGCCTGACGTCGAAATCGCCTACTCCTACGGCAACGTCAGCGATACCGCCTACAAGGCCCTGGCTCAATCAGGCGCCAAAGCCATCATCCACGCTGGCACCGGCAATGGCTCGGTATCGTCGCGGGTGGTCCCGACCCTGCAAGCCCTGCGCAAGGACGGCGTGCAGATCATTCGATCCTCCCATGTCAACGCCGGTGGCTTTGTATTGCGCAACGCCGAACAGCCTGACGATAAATACGACTGGGTCGTGGCCCACGACCTGAACCCGCAGAAGGCCCGGATCCTGGCGATGGTCGCGCTGACCAAGACCAACGACAGCAAAGAACTGCAACGGATGTTCTGGGAATACTGATACGCCCTCGCCCGACCGAGTCCGGTTGGGCACCCCCCGTGCGCCATTCGCCAGCCTTGGCGAGTGGCTGCCGCTGGGTCCTACAAAAAAATCCCCTTCGCCTTACGCCAAACGGAACAAATCGCTGTCAGAGGATTTTCTTGGTTTTTAAGCAGTTGCGAAATGGCCTACAGTTAAATACTGTATGCACGTACAGCTTAATAAGGATAATTCCGTGGACACCACCTCAGCCTCTCCTGACACCTATGTACGCATGGGCCTGCGCGTTCAGAAAATCATCAACTCCCCCACCGCACAAAAAGCCAGGGCAGCGTTGATCTTCCGCCTTCCCGACGAGCCGGTGGATGAATGGGAACGCTTACTGGAAGAAATAGACGAAAACGACAACGTCACCCTCGCCTATCGCGACGATGGCGGTGTGCAGATTTTCTGGGTTGTGCCGAAGGAAGATTGAGTCAATGAGTGTTCGCTGGTTTGCTTTGCTGTTTCTGTTTTTTGTCATGGGGGCGCAAGCCGACGCGCCGCGCACTTTTACCGAAGCGAAAAAGGTCGCCTGGAAACTCTACGCACCCCAGTCCACCGAGTTTTACTGTGGCTGCAAGTACACCGGCAACCGGGTGAACCTTGCAGCATGCGGTTATGTGCCACGTAAAAATGCCAAGCGCGCATCCCGCATCGAGTGGGAGCATATAGTTCCGGCCTGGCAAATCGGCCATCAACGCCAGTGCTGGCAAGAGGGCGGTCGCAAGAACTGCACCCGCTACGACCCGGTTTACCAGAAGGCCGAGGCTGATTTGCACAACCTGGTGCCCAGCATTGGCGAGGTCAATGGCGATCGCAGCAACTTCAGCTTTGGCTGGCTGCCCGAGCAGTCGGGGCAATATGGTTCCTGCCTGACCCAGGTCGACTTCAAGGCCAAGAAAGTCATGCCCCGTCCTTCCATTCGCGGCATGATCGCCCGGACCTACTTCTACATGAGCAAGCAATATGGCTTGCGTCTGTCGAAACAGGATCGACAATTGTACGAAGCCTGGGACAAGACCTATCCGGTACAGACCTGGGAACGCCAACGCAATCAGAGCGTGGGGTGCGTCATGGGGCGCGGCAACGAGTTCGTAGGCCCGGTAGACATGAAGGCCTGCGGCTGAATCCAGGACGGGACACTGAAACAAAAAAGGCCGCGGCGCTAAACGCCCGAGGCCTTTTTTTGTTTCTGCAACGTCTGCGCTACGTTATTGAGCGGCTGGACGCTCAAGCACCAGCAATTCGATGTTCTGTTTCTTCGAGCGAGTGAGCGCAGCACGAACTTCATCCTGTTTGGCTTCGGCTTCGGCTTTCGAGCTGAATGGTCCCACCAGGATTCGGGTATTGCCATTTTCCTTGACGACACTGGACATGAAACTGTGCTCGATCAGCCAGCCACTCAGGTCACTGACCGCCTGAGGGGTTTCACCTCGCACTTCAAGATCCCATTGCGGACCGGACACCGGCGCGGGTACGGCAGCCATGGCCGGCTTGGGCTTCGGCGCATCCACACGGTTGCCCTCGCCACATCCCGCCAGTGCCAATATCGCGATGATCAAAACCATTTTGCGCACGACGCTTCCCTCCAAATGCATAAAGCGGCGATTTTAACACCCATGAATACTTCACGAGTGCCGTAAAATGGGCTCAAAACAACGAGATTGATGATTGCGGCCTCTGTATAGTTACGCCTTGGGAATTAATGCCGCATCTGCGCGTCAGAAAGAGGCACCCAAATCACGAGACTTCGCACTAATCTATACATAACACCGACCTCTGCACTGTCCGAATCAGGTGCCCCACAAAGCAATCAAGGAGAAGACCATGCTGATACTCACCCGCAAAGTCGGTGAAAGCATAAACATTGGTGATGACATTACGATCACCATCCTGGGCGTAAGCGGCCAGCAAGTCAGGATCGGCATCAACGCTCCGAAGGACGTTGCAGTACATCGTGAAGAAATTTACCAGCGCATTCAGGCCGGCCTGACTGCCCCGGAAAAGCCGCAATCCTGAATCCTGTTGCAGTCAGTAGCCAGCCCGTTCGGTCCGGAATCACGGCTGGCTAAAGATTCAGCACCCCATCGCCCTGTGCTTTCGTCCCCACACAACCCCCTGGGGCCGATACTAGCGGCAAGCTCCATCCTTTTGCTGTCAGACTTTTCTGGTTTACCCCAGGGAAGGATGCGTTCACTGCGCAGTTAACCAAGCATCACGCCTCGCGCCATGCCCGCCGCTGCCACCACCATCAACAACACCAGCAGCGCCTCGATATGACTGATCCGTGCAAACAGCTTCGCACGCCCGGTATCGATCGCCACTTTACGGGCAAGCCCTATCCGCCATTTGATCAGCGTCACCATTGGCGCAATCTCCAGCAACAAGATCAGGACAAACAGCGTCATCTTCAGATGAAACAGCGGCTGATGCAGGTAATAGTCCGCGCCCTTCTCGTACCCGCCAAAGGCTCGCATCCCGCCACTGATCAATAAAACGACAGCTGAAATACCCCAGATATTGTCCGCCATCAAAACACTGCGCACCTCTGTGGCGCCATCGGCCAAACGCCGAAAAGCCGTACCTCGAACCAATACCGCCCAGAATCCCAAGGCAAATGCCAGAAGATGAACCGCCGCCAGAAACCATTGAGTCAGCATCGAGAAACTCCTGCCAGGTCGAAGTTGTATGAGCCTGTCAGTAGTAGCCCATGAAATGGCTGCGTGCACGCCATCCGCAGACAATGCCCGGAACACAATATGACAGACCTACCAGACTCCACCGCACCGGAATTGAGCGTCCGTGGCAGTACCCGCCCCAACAGCAACTCACTCTCACCCCATTGAACCGAGTAAACAAAATCATGTGTAAATCATGTGATTCAAGCTCTGCTTCAAACACAACAGGCCTCGCCATTACTGACTGATGCGCAGAGCAAAGGCGCGCTCAAGATCGTGGGTGGTATCTATCGCCTGGCGAGCGGCAAGGTGGAGTTGATCGTTTGATCCGCAATGTGCACGCCCCCCAGCACCGGTGCATGACCCCACATGCAAAGAGCCCAGCGCGACGGCTGGGCTCTGGTTATCTTCGGTTTTGCATCATTTTATCCGCGAGGACTCTGGCCCTCTCGATCAGCAGGTTCTGCCTATCCTCGTGAGTAGCCTCGCCCACAATCGGGGCAGTCAGATTGCTTTCGGCAATCAATGCAGCGCAGAAATATCGATCCCAGACAGCCGTGTCCACAGGTGCCTGTTTGCTCATTTGATCGGCGTTCATAGGCGGCTCCTTTTGATAAGGTCGCATTGCTAGTTTACGCCTGAATAACAAAAAATCCGGACCATCATTCACAGACACCCGCCATTCGTCGCATGCCGGAACACCACAATGAATTCGCCAGCATCCGTGGCTTAAGGCTTGCACAGATCGCCCGTAGCAGCGCCGGAACGACATGATTCTGACGCCGCAGCCATTTAATCAATGCTTAAGGACGCCAGCGATACGCTTGGTCAGTCACCGGGAGATGTAACGTGTCAACGCTCAACGAAATCGCAATGAACCACGCGAGAATGGCCAAGGAAAAAGCAGGAAAGTCGACCGAACTGAGCGAGCGCCACCTCCAGATTGTAGGGAGCTTCGAAGTACCGTCCATTGAAGTACAACAGAACATCCCAATGCACCTGATCGCGGGAGCACAGGAAGGCCACCACGGCCTTGCAGCGACCTTTGCCCCCTGATGCCTACTGAGGCTGGCGACGATCTGAACGATTACCTGGCAATCACTGGTGGCACGGTATCCGCTCAGCAATCGTCGCGCCCGCATCAACGTTCACATTGCCCAGCGTGAACGACCCCGATACGTTGTGAACACCTGAAGAAATCCGGGTGTCAACAAAAAGGGCCCACCTTTCGGTGAGCCCTTCCAGGCCGCCCGGCAGAGCGGGCTTTGCCGGGTACGCGCGATGGCCAATTGGTTGAAAGCTAAAAGTTATTTCGCGACATACTTCGCGCCGTGCGGGTCGTCAAGTTTTGCCTGCAATATCCCCCACTCGCGCTGAATGATCGAGTAAGGAATAAAGATGCTGAGCCTCTCAGCCCCCTTTACGCCGGAGTGATTGCTCACATCGTTCAGGGTAGTTGAATAAAAACCAATATTGATGCCGACAATATGGCCGTCACTTGCGAGGACCGGCCCGCCCGACATGCCCTTGATCAGTGGGGCATCGTGAATGGCATAGAGATCACCGCTGTGTTCAGCGGCATTGACGAAAGGCGTTTGATACACCTTGCCCTTCCCGGAAGTGGTCATGAAGTAAGGACTCGCCCCAACGGCAGTTATGCTCTCGCCCACACGCGGTGCGCGCCATGACGGGTAGCGCCCGTTGGCCTTGTGCAGGATGAAGACGAGATCACAACCTGTGCTGCAGCTGTACTTCACGTTGGGGATGAACGGAGTGTGGCGGGTGGTCACGGCGTAGTCTTCGTTCCATTGCACCGCCGAGGCCATGTATAGATATGGCGCAGGAAAGCCCGAGTAGACTAAAAAATATGAATCATTCGCAGATCCCGAAAAGTCGGGTTTTACGATACCGTTGCATCCTGCAGTTACAGCTCCAATTAAAAAGCAGGCCATGATCTTGATCATGATATATCACCGACTTAATAGGGAGAATGTGACTGTTTTTTGTTGTCAATATTTTGTCTTTTATCGGATTGCAGTACTCCTCGCCGCTTGTTCTATTTTGACGTTTCCTTACTTATGGCTGAGATTGTAATGGGTCGTATGAATAAATCGCACTAAGACCAATCGCCTTTCGAACAGATTAAAAAGTTCAAATATTTGGCGCCTGAAAAACATTAAAGACGAGAATAAACACCAAGAGTTTCTATGGATTCCCTCGCTAATGGCGCCAATGGTCATGGGAAGTAGCACCTACCTGAATCATTCGCCATGCCCGTCACCCACAAAAGCAACAAGAAGCCTGAAGGCAATCCAGTTGCCCTGCACTACAGCGGTGCCGTAACTCAATAACGAAACTCAATGCCTACTAACGGATCAGCATCCGTCCTTTTTTCTCTCCCGTTGAGCCCGCCCATACGGTTTTTTTTCCGCCTGCTACCTACAGTGTACGCACCCCTTGGGCTGCGCTTTTTGTACATGGAGGAAGTGCAATGCCAGAATGTCTTACCACCGCCCTGCTCAACTCTTCCGACGAAGACTTTATTGCTCTCGATGAAGTTGCTGCCTGGATCGACCTGCGCGACTCTAAGTGTGTATCTGATCGCATCAATAGGCTGATGCTACAAACCTTTTGATTAACAAACCCCAACGCCTGCTTTCTAACAATCTTTCGATTATCAAATTAAGCCGCACGGAATGTGTAGTGCTTGAACTACTAGCAAGCAGCGAGGAGCGTGTTATTGGCAACGAGGAAATCCCTATAAAGCTAAATATGGCTCCTTATAATTACAAAGGATTGCCAATATGCCTCAGTAGACTGCAAGCAAAATTCAAGAAACCCACTAAAGGCGACAACCTCCTCCGCTCAGTAACAAGCCGTGGTTACTGCTTGATCATGCGCATCAATCATCACTTGAATGGCGTTTAACTTTGAGAGAGGGGGAGTGTGCGAATGCACTGTCGAAGAGGCGAAGGATCATCTGCTTGAGACTTTGGCCCAAGTAAAGAGGCCTACCGTTCGGGAAGCCTTGCCAGGGCTTTGACTTCTCCGGCAGAGACTGCCCCGACAAGGGGCGTGCGCTGAACGCCTGCAAGGTGCGAAAGCAGTGGCAGATCCGCCACGCTGAACTACTTGGTTGTTGTCGCCTGCACCTTGTCTCGAATTGGTGCCCACCCTGACCAGTTGCTGGCCATTCAGTAATCCATCTGAAACACACCAGGCCGGGCAAGCGGTAGTGACTTTACCCAGCGCAGCGCCAAGTGTCCCGAACACAACCCTGAAAAAAATTAACATTGAGCCTACCGGTAAACGGAGGGCGATAAATCGTTATGAGGGCCGCGCTATGTGAGGTTGTCAGTGAATGCCTGCGGTCGCCACTGACGTCACCGCGCCTGATCCACTACAAGCCCAAGGCCCGGGGCGCCGCGCATGCCTACGACCACATACCGGCCGGCGAGCGCCCCACGTTTCATGAGATCCGGGCCTTGGGGACATGGCTGTACGAACGGTAGAAATTCCCATAGGTGCCCCTCCAAGCGCTGACGGGGCATGCAGATGAGAAGATGACGAAGCACTATCAGGAGGGGCACGACGAAAAGTAGATCGAGTACATGGAGGTGGGCGCCAAGTTGGCGTTTTGAGTGCTGGGTTTGCAAATCGCAGACAACAAAAAAGGGCCCACCTTTCGGTGAGCCCTTCTAGACCGCCCAGCAGAGCGGATTTTGTTTGGTAGGCGCGATTGGACTCGAACCAACGACCCCCACCATGTCAAGGTGGTGCTCTAACCAACTGAGCTACGTGCCTGCTGTGAGGCGGCATTCTACGGAATTCCGGAGGGGTGTCAACACCTTTTTTCGCGCTAACCCTATGAATATGCAAAATATTTAATTTTGCCGGTACAAAGAAGATTTTCCGGGTGCTGGCGGGCGATTTTCAACTCGGGTAGGATCAACGCACTCGTAAAATATATTAAACAGAGGCTGCCGAATGGCTAACACTCCCTACCCAGAATCCTATTACGCCGCATCGGCCAATGCGGCTCCACCGCGCCAGGCGTTGCAGGATGACGTCGAGACCGATGTCTGTGTGATTGGCGCCGGTTACACGGGGCTGTCCTCTGCTCTGTTTCTGCTGGAGAACGGTTTCAAGGTCACGGTGCTCGAGGCGGCCAGGGTGGGTTTCGGGGCGTCCGGGCGTAATGGCGGCCAGATTGTTAACAGCTATAGCCGCGATATCGATGTCATCGAGCGCACGGTAGGTCCCAAGCAGGCCCAGTTGCTGGGGCAGATGGCGTTCGAGGGTGGACGAATCATTCGTGATCGGGTCGCCAAGTACAACATCCAGTGCGACTTGAAGGACGGTGGCGTGTTCGCCGCGATGACCACCAAGCAGATGGGCCATCTCGAATCCCAGAAGCGCCTGTGGGAGCGTTTCGGGCACACCCAGCTTGAGTTGATGGATCAACGCCGCATTCGCGAGGTGGTTGCCTGCGATCAATACGTCGGCGGGATGCTCGACATGAGTGGCGGCCACATCCATCCGCTTAACCTGGCGCTGGGTGAAGCGGCGGCGGTCGAGTCCCAGGGCGGGACGATCTATGAGCAGTCGCCGGCCATACGCATCGAGCGCGGCGCCAGCCCGGTGGTGCATACGCCGCAGGGTAAGGTCCGGGCCAAATTCATCATCGTCGCCGGCAACGCTTATCTGGGTAATCTGGTGCCGGAACTGGCCGCCAAGTCGATGCCTTGCGGCACACAGGTGATTACCACCGAGCCATTGGGCGAAGAACTGGCCAAGACCCTGCTGCCTCAGGATTACTGCGTCGAAGACTGCAATTACCTGCTCGACTACTACCGCCTCAGCGGCGACAAGCGCCTGATTTTCGGTAGTGGCGTGGTGTACGGCGCGCGGGATCCGGCGAACATCGAAGCGATTATCCGGCCGAAGATGCTCAAGGCCTTCCCGCAGCTCAAGGACGTGAAGATCGATTACGCGTGGACGGGCAATTTCCTGCTGACCCTGTCGCGCCTACCTCAGGTCGGACGCCTTGGCGACAATATCTACTATTCCCAGGGCTGCAGCGGCCACGGCGTGACCTACACGCACCTGGCGGGCAAGGTGCTGGCCGAAGCGCTGCGCGGCCAGGCCGAGCGTTTTGACGCCTTTGCCGACCTGCCCCACTACCCGTTTCCCGGCGGCCAGTTGCTGCGCACACCGTTTGCGGCATTGGGTGCGTGGTATTACGGATTGCGGGATAAATTCGGGTACTAAGCGACACGCAATACATTGTAGGAGCGAGCCTGTTCGCGATATCGGTCTGGCAGCCAACGGATGTGTTGGATGTTACGACCTCATCGCGAGCAAGCTCGCTCCCACAGGTTTTGAGGGTTAGAGACGATCTCGTGGGATACCGCTGCGAATCCGCAGGATGTCCGCCAGTACCGCCAGGGCAATCTCGGCTGGCGTCTTGCTGCCCAGGTTCAAGCCGATCGGCGCATGAATCCGCGCCAGTTCGGCATCGCCCAAGCCACCAATACGCCGCAACCGCTCGAAGCGCTTTTGCGAGGTCTGCATGGAGCCCATCACACCGATGTAGAACGCCTCGGTGCGAACAGCCTCCATCATTGCCAGGTCATCGATACGTGGATCATGGGTCAACGCCACCACCGCCGTGTCGCTGTGGCAACCGCCGTCAGCGATGAACACCGACGGCAGTTGGCGGCGAATCTCCACGTTTTCCAGCGCGACGCCTTCCAGCACTTCGTCCCGCGGGTCACACAGAATCACCTCGAACCCAAGCCCCACGGCAAACTCCGCACAGGCCTGGGCGACACTGGAATACCCCGCCAGCAGCAAGCGCTGGGCCGCGCCGACGCGTACACGCACCCGGTCGATTTCACGCTCGATACGCACACCCTGTTCACGATCATCGAACAGGCTGCGCGTACCGCTTTGCAGCTCCACTTCGCGAATCAACCGACGTCGACCCAATAGCGCCGACTCCAGTTCCCGCAGATGCGCTTGCACCTCGCAATCGGCCTCGAGCTTCTCGACCAGCACGTCCAGCACCCCGCCACAGGGCAGGCTGACGCGTGAGCGTGGATCGTCGCCTTCGCCGTAACGAACAACGCTGACCGGCTCCAGAAACGCGCCCTCGGCGACTCGCTCGAGAAAGTCTTCCTCGACACAGCCACCGGACAGCGAGCCAATCCAGTGCCCCTGCGTGTTCACCGCCAGCAACGAACCCGGTGCGCGCGGTGCCGAGCCGTAAGTGGCCAGCACCGTACACAGCCAGATGCGCTGACCGGCCGCCGACCACTCCAGCGCCCGGCGCACCACTTGCAGATCCAGATGCTGCATATCAGAGGGCCTTGTGCTCGAGCGGCGGCGCATCGGCCCGCAACTTCTGCACGTCGTTTACAGCCAGATCATTCGGCTGACCGCCCCACCCCTGACGCAGGTAGTTCAGTAGATCCGTGAGTTGCTCGTCGCTCAATTTCGCGGCGAACCCTGGCATCGGTTGCATGTGCTCGAATCCAGAGAACTTCTGCTCGCCGATACCGTCGTCGATCACCCGCACCAGGTTGCGCGGATCTTCCAGGCGCAGCGTGGTGTTGCCGCGCATGGCCACGGCGATATGTGGTTTGCCCTCACCGCCCGGTGCATGGCAACCGGCGCAGACATTCAAATATTCCTGACGGCCACGCTGGGCACTCGGGCTCAGTTTGTCCAACGGCACTTCGACGAGCACTTTCGCCGCTGGCGGCTGATCGCCGAGCAGGAAAGTCGCCATCGCTGCCAGATCCGGATCGCTGAGGCCCTGGGTGCTGTTGTGGAACACCGGGAACATTTCGTTGAACATCGTGCCCTGGGCGCTCATGCCGTGCTTGAGGAACGAGCCAAGGTCCTGATGATTCCAGCCACGGGCTGCCAGGTCAGTGGCCAGCAGGCTTGGCGCCAGATAACCATTGAGAATGCCGCCGGTCATGCGTTTGTCCATCTGCATCGCACCGGGCAGGCCGCGCGGGGTGTGACACTCGCCACAGTGCCCCAGTACGTCGACCATGTACTGGCCGCGCTTCCAGGCTTCGCTTTTGCCTTCAGCCGGTTCCAGCTTCACGTCCTTGCCGTACATCATGTTCCAGCCCATCAGGCCCAGGCGCACGTTGAACGGGAAGCTCAGGCTGGTGACCGGTGCTGCGCGCTCGATCGGCGCGACGGTTTTCAGGTAGGCATGAATCGCGTCGGAATCTGCACGGGGGATCAGGTGATACGAGGTGTAGGGCATCGCCGGATAAAGGTTCGCGCCATCACGGCGCTTGCCTTCGGTCAGCGCGGCGAAGAACTCGTCATCGTTGTACAGACCGATACCGTGCTCTTTGCTCGGGGTGATGTTGGTGCCGTAGATCGTGCCGAACGGCGATACGATCGGCAGGCCGCCCGCGTACGGCGCGCCACCTGGTGCGGTATGGCACGCCATGCAGTCGGCGGCGCGGGCGAGGTACTCGCCTTGCTTGACCTGCGCATCATCGGCGTGAGCTGCCACCACAGGCGCAGCCAGACCAACCGCCAACGCCAGGCGGCTAAGTAGAAGCTTCATGCTTAACCCTCCTTGACCAGGCCGAGATCGGTCAGCACGTTGCGGGTGGCGCTGTAGTAACGCACGTACCCGGTGCAACGGCAGATGTGATGACCGAGGCTGTCCTCGATGACTTTTTCCAGCTGGCTTTTGACGATGGGCTGACGCTGCAGCTTTTCCACCAGCACGGTCGCGGCATTCACGAAGCCCGGCGCGCAGTAGCTGCACTGGAAGGCGAACTCGTCGACGAAACGCTGCTGGATCGGGTTCAGCTCGGTGACCTTGCCCTGCTCGTCGCGGGTGGCATGGCCTTCGATGGTCCGAACCTTCTTGCCTTCGAAATAGTGCGCGCCGGTGATGCAGGTGCGCACTTCTTCACTGGTGCCGTCCGGGTTGTCAACGATCACCACGCAGGCGTGGCAGATGCCCTGACCGCAGCCCAGGCGCGAACCGGTGAGGTTCTTGTATTCGTGCAGGTAGTCGATCATCGGCAGGTCATCAGGGATGTCCACCGGGCCGACGGATTGACCGTTGAGGGTCAGTTGAAGCGGACGGTTAGCCATTGAGGGCCTCCTTGATGCGTGCAGAAGTGATAGGCAGGTCGCGGACACGTTTACCGATGGCATGGGCCACGGCGTTACCGATGGCACCGACCACCGGGATCATCACCACCTCGGCGATGCCCTTGGACGGGTCGCTCGGCGACAATGGCGGCAGGATTTCCGCGGTCTGTTTCCACACCGCGACGTGACGCGCCATCGGCAAGCGGTAACGGTTGAAGTTCCAGTCACCCTCCCCCGGCCCGCCTTCGTACAACGGCATCTCTTCCATCAGCGCATGGCCGATGCCCATGGCGATCCCGCCTTCGAGCTGACCCCTGACCAGTTCTTCCACCAGCACCCGACCGCACTCGACCCACGAGTGATGGTTGAGTACCGACACTTCGTTCGAACCCTTGTTGACCTTCACCTCAACCAGCGTCGCGACCGGGCTGTAGTAAGTCACCGCCGCGTTGTTCAGCTGGGTCGCCGGGTAGGCGATGCCCTGCCGATCCAGCAGATGGAAACCGGCGCTGTTCATCTGCGCCTTCTTCGCCTTCGGTGCACCGTCGCCGTACTTCACGGCCAGACCGTCGAGCGGCAAGCGCTCACGCACGCCGTCGATGCTGAACTCGGCCTCGGCCCAGCTCCAGCGGTTGAAACCATGCACGGTGGCGCCGCTCACCAAGCCACGCTCGTGAACACGCTTGGCCAGCATGGCAAAAGGCAGTGGCTCCATACCGTTGGCCGTGAGCTTGCCGTCGACCCAATGGGCGTCTTCGCGGCGCACCACGTAAGGGTTGGCTTGACCGCCGTAAGGGCCTTGTCGCCAGATTTCCAGCGCCGCCGGCCACAGGCCGTGGTTGAACAGCACGCGCGCCGCTTCACGGGTCGCGTGGCTGAAGTAGTACGCCGAGTTGGTGGCTGACGAAGCCGAAGCGACCTTGCCGACCCAGCGCGGATTGCGCAGGAAGTTGTCCTGCTCGGCCTGGCTCATGATGTACGGGTTGCCGCCACTGACCAGCTGCAACTCTTTCCATTCGGTTTCGCCGGTCTTCACTTCGTGCGCCGGAACACCGAGGAAATCGGCCACGACCATGGCCTGGGAGGTGGACATGCCGGTGCCGATTTCGATACCGATGTGGCGCAGGCTGATGCGACCTTCAGCAGTGAATTCAATGCTGGCCATCGGCGCTTCGGAACCGGTACCGAAGTCTTTCTGGCAGATGGCGAAACCCACCCCGTACCAGTTGTCCGGATCGGCGGCTTCGCGTTGTTTCTTGATCGCTTCGCGGTTTTTCCAGGTGTCGTGGACCGCCGCCTTGTCGAGAATCTCGTGCAGGCGCAAGGCACCGGCCGGGATCGCGCCCTGGGTATTTTTCATACCCGAGCGCAGTGCGTTCTTGCGACGCAACTCAATGGCATCGACACCGAGGCGACCGGCGATTTCGTCGACCATCATTTCGGTCGCCGCCATGCTTTGCAGAGTGCCGTAGCCACGCATCGACCCGGCTTCAACGGCGCGGGAGTGATAAGCCGTGACCTGCAGATCGTTCTGCGGCATGTAGTAGATCGACTGTGCCGCCGTGGCGCCCACCGCAGCCACCGATGGGCTGTAGTTGATTCGTCCGCCACCGTCGACGCTCATCTCGGAGCGGAAAATCTTGAAGCTGTGGTCGTTCTTGTCCACCGCCAATTGGTAGCGAATGTCGAACGGGTGACGCTTGATGCCACTCTGGAACTGCTCGTAGCGGTCGTTGGCCAGGCGTACCGGTACACCGGCGCCGTACAACGCTGCGAGGGCTGCGTAGTAGACGAAAATGTTGTGGTCCTTGGAGCCGTAACCGACGGTGTAACCTGGGTGCATGTTCAGGTTGGCCAGGCCGAAACGCGACGGCGCGATCATCTTCGCGGTTTCGGTCGCGGCTTCCAACGGACATTGGGTGGCGACCACGAAATGCAGGGTCTTGGTGGCCGGGTCGTACCAGCCGTTGCCGTTGTCAGGTTCCAGGGCGGCCGGCTCGATCGACGGGGTCTTGTAGCGTTCGTCGAACACCAGCCAGTTGTCCGGCGGCGTATCGATCTGCTGCTTCATGCGCTCGGCGTAGAACAGCCCGCGCTCGGTCAGGTTGCCGTGCAGGTTCGGTTGGGAGTTCCACACCGGACGACGGTTTTTCAGCATCGGGAACAGAATCGAATCCTTGAGGCTGGCGAATTCGTCTTCGTCTGCCGAGGTCGCGCCGCCGACGCGCACGTAGCGGAAGCTGCCGTACGGATCGCCTTCGTAGAACGGCACCTGGGCACCGTAACGAATCGCCTTGTCATTGAATTTGAGTTGGTTCTTGGCCTGACGGAAGCGCTCGAAGTCGTTCCAGATCAGGATCGCCACCGGGTGGCCGATGAACATCGGTACCTTGCCGGCCGGCAACAGCGGATCCGGGGCGTGCTCCTCGGGGAACACGATACCGTCCTTGACCAGGTCTTCGGCGGTGACGATGCGGTCCGGTTGCAACTCGGTACCGAGCCACGACAGGTCGATGCCAGCAAAGATGTGGTCGGCCTTGATGGTTTTGAGCAGCATGGCGTGGCCTTGCTGCTGCGGCCAGCCCGGCATGTCCTTGGCGCGGATGTCGCGGGCAAAGACCTTGCTGCCGCAGACCTTGGACAAGGCATCGTTACGGGCGCGCGCCTTGCCATTGTTGCCGAGCCACTGCTCGGACGGCACGGTCACGCTGTTTTCCATCAAGGCGGCCAGCGCCTGGCTGCTCAATGGCGTGAGCGTCACGCTCACACCCGCTACCAGCCCGCCCTGAAGGAACGAGCGCCGGGATATATCACGGTTGGACATGGATCATCCTCTGGACGGTTATGGGGTCCGCCCTTCTGGTTATGTTCTGGAAATCTCGAGTCTTGCAGAAGCCCTTTTCGACGATGCAAAGGGCTGTTGTTGACAGTGCAAAGCTGACCGAAAGGTTAAGTTTATAGGCTTATGCCTTCGCGGAAAACTAAAAACTGACCAAGAAATCAAAAAACCGCGGCTTTTCGTCGCAGCAGATCGATGAACAACCCCAACTCCCGGCTGATGTGCTCGCCCTTGCGCAACAACAACCCGAATGGCGCCATCTGCACATCCAGTTCCACGGGCAACGCCACCACCAGGCCCATTTTAAGATAGTCGCGCAATGCGGTTTCCGACAGCACCATGATCGCGTCGGTCAGTTGAATCAGTTGCTGCATGGAGTACACCGAACTGCATTCGATGATGTCTGCCGGCAACGGCAACGCCAGGCGCTGCAACGCCTGATCCAGACCGATGCGCGCCGGACTGGTTTCCGGTTGCAGGATCCACGGCCAACCGCTGACCAGCTCCGCCATCTCCAGTTTTTTGCGCCGGGTCAGCGGGTGGCCGGCGTGCACCACCACCAGCAAGCGTTCGTTACCCAATTGCTCGAAGACGTAATGCTCGCTGTCGGTGGCGGCATTGCGCCGGGCGATGGCCAGGTCGATGCGCCCCTGCTCCAGCAACTGGATCACCTGGTCGCTGGTGTCGCCCATGATGCGGATCCGCAACTGCGGATTGAGGGCCTTGATCTCGGCAATCGAATCCATGACCAGGTCCGGCGCCGCGCCCATGATGGTACCGATCGACAAATAGCCGTAGCCACCCTGCTGCCGTGCCATCAGGTCTTCGGCGCAACGGTCGAGGCCACTGAGGGCCGATTCGGCAAAGCGAATCAGCTCCTGGCCCAACGCTGTCGGGCGCATCCCCCGCGGCAGGCGTTCGAACAGATCGCAGCCGAACATGTCTTCAATCTCATGGAGCATGCGGGTTGCCGCCGGTTGCGACATGTTCAGGCTTTGCGAAGCGCGGTGCAGGTTCTGGCTGCTGCTAAGCGTCACCAACATGTGCAGATGCTTGTAACGCAGGCGATTGAGCAGGCTGCGGGAGATGGTCGGCGTGGTCATGACGGGCCTTTTTTATTGATACCCTGAAGGTATCAGTTGTGAGCTAGATTCGATTTGTAACGCATCGATCAGCGGCCGTACAGTCTTCCCCATAAGAACAAATGCCCTACCAAAGGAAAACTGCGATGAAGACTCTACCTGCGCCTCTGCTCGCCAAAATTTCCTGGCGGCTACTCCCGTTTCTCCTGCTGATGTACATCATGGCCTTCCTCGACCGCGCCAACGTCGGGTTCGCCAAACAAGCCTTTCAAGCCGACACCAATATCAGCGATGCCGCCTTCGCCTTCGGCGCCGGGGTGTTTTTCGTGGGTTACGCGTTGCTTGAAGTGCCGAGCAACCTGATCCTGCACCGCGTCGGCGCCCGCCTGTGGATGTGCCGGATCATGGTCACCTGGGGGCTGGTCTCCGCCGCCATGGTCTTCGCCCACACAGAAACCAGCTTCTACATCCTGCGCTTTCTGCTGGGCGTGGCCGAAGCCGGCTTCTTCCCCGGCGTGATCCTTTACCTCACCTACTGGTTCCCCAGCGCCGTGCGCGGCAAGGCCATGGGCTTCTTCTATTTCGGTGCGCCGTTGGCGTTCATCTTTGGCAGCCCGCTGTCCGGCTTGCTGCTGGAGCTGGACGGCTTCGCCGGCTTCCACGGCTGGCAGTGGCTGTTTGCCGTTGAAGGCCTGATGGCGACAGCTGTGGGCATCTGGGCCTACTGGTATCTGGACAATCGCCCGGCCGATGCCAAGTGGCTGACTGTCGAAGAGCGCCAGCAAGTGCAAAGCCTGCTCGATCAGGAAGACAGCCATAAACAGAATCACGGCCGCAGCCTGCTCAACGTGATCTGCCAACCCTCGGTGCTGTACCTGTGCCTGATCTACCTGTTGATCCAAGCCAGCGTCTACGGCGTGGTGTTTTACCTACCGAGCCAGGTTGGCGGACTGCTGGGGACCAAGGTCGGGCTGATGGTCGGCCTGGTCACGGCGATCCCCTGGATCTGCGCATTGATCGCCGCCTACCTGATTCCCGGCTACAGCGACCGCACCGGCGAACGCCGCCGCACTGCCTGCCTGACCTTGCTCATGGCCGCTGCCGGGATCGCCTGCTCGGTGACCTTCAGCAACCCGCTGCTGGGGATCATCGCCCTATGCTTCGCCGCCTCCGGCTTCATCGCCGTGCAACCGGTGTTCTGGACCTTCCCCTCCAGCTACCTCGCCGGTAGCGCCGCTGCGGCCGGGATCGCCCTGATCAACTCGTTCGGCGCTCTCGGTGGCTTCATCGCCCCGGTGCTGAAGAACTGGGCCGAAGGCGCCTTCCACTCACCGGCAGCAGGCTTGTACGTGCTGGCCGCTACCACCGTCATCGCCGCGTTGCTGGTGCTGGGCATACGCGCGCCCGGCCATAAAGCCTCGAACAAACCGGCCACCGTTTAAACCTGAGGAGTCACACCATGGGCATTCCAACCATCAAACACGTCCGCGCTTTCACTCTGCGAGGCGGCGGCGCGGATTATCACGACCAGGCAGACGGCCACTGGATCGACGATCACATTGCCACGCCGATGAGCAAATACCCCGAGTACCGTCAGAGCCGCCGCACCTTCGGCATCAACGTACTCGGCACCCTGGTGGTGGAAATCGAAGCCAGCGACGGCACCGTCGGTTTTGCCGTGACCACTGGCGGCGAGCCTGCCGCCTACATTGTCGAAAAGCACCTGGCACGCTTCCTTGAAGGCGCCCGGGTCACCGACATCGAAAAAATCTGGGACCAGATGTACCAGTCGACCCTGTATTACGGGCGCAAAGGCATCGTCATCAACACGATCTCCGGCGTCGACCTGGCGCTGTGGGACTTGCTCGGCAAGATCCGCCAGGAGCCCGTGCACCAATTGCTCGGCGGTGCGGTGCGCGACGAATTGCAGTTCTACGCCACCGGCGCCCGCCCGGACCTGGCGCAGAAAATGGGCTTCATCGGCGGCAAGATGCCGTTGCACCACGGCCCGGCCGAGGGCGAGGAAGGCCTGCGCAAGAACCTCGAAGAACTGGCCACCATGCGCGAACGCGTCGGCCCTGACTTCTGGCTGATGCTCGACTGCTGGATGAGCCTGGACCTCAACTACGCCACCAAACTGGCGGTCGGCGCCCACGAATACGGCTTGAAATGGATCGAAGAAGCCCTGCCGCCGGATGATTACTGGGGCTACGCGGCCCTGCGTAATAACGCGCCCAAGGGCATGCTGGTGACCACCGGCGAACACGAAGCCACCCGCTGGGGCTTCCGCATGCTGCTGGAGATGGGTTGCTGCGACATCATCCAGCCGGATGTCGGCTGGTGCGGCGGGATCACTGAACTGGTGAAGATCTCGGCCCTGGCCGACGCCCACAACGCGCTGGTCATCCCCCACGGCTCTTCGGTGTACAGCTACCACTTCGTCGCCACCCGGCATAACAGCCCGTTCGCCGAGTTCCTGATGATGGCGCCGAAGGCCGACGAAGTAGTGCCTATGTTTCACCCGCAATTGCTCGGCGAACCGGTGCCGGTCAATGGCCGCATGCGCCTGTCCGCCCTCGACCAGCCAGGTTTCGGCGTGACCCTCAACCCCGAATGCCAACTGCATCGGCCGTATAACCGCTGAGAAAGGAGTTCGACATGAACATGCCGCACAACGCGTTCAAGGCCGCGCTGAACAGCTCAGCGACCCAATATGGCATCTGGGCCGGGTTCGCCACCGGCTACGCCGCCGAGATCGTCGCCACCACCGGTTACGACTGGATGCTGATCGATGGCGAGCACGCGCCCAACACCGTGCCCGGGGTACTCGCTCAGTTGCAGGCCGTGGCGCCTTACTCGACCGCGCCAGTGGTGCGCGCAGTGAATGGCGATGCCAACCTGATCAAGCAACTGCTGGACATCGGCGCACAGACGCTGATGATCCCGATGGTCGAAACCGCCGAGCAGGCACAGGCACTGGTGCGCGCCATGCGCTACCCGCCCCACGGTATTCGCGGAGTCGGCGGCGGCCTGACCCGCGCCACCCGCTGGGACGGCGTGCCGGATTATCTCAATACCGCCCACGAACAACTGTGCCTGATCGTGCAGGTGGAATCGCGCACCGGCGTGGAAAACGTCGCAGCGATTGCCGCCGTCGAGGGTGTGGATGCGGTGTTTATCGGCCCGGCGGATTTGTCGATCGGCCTGGGCCACGCCGGCAACCCCGGCCATCCGGAAGTCCAGGAGCGGATTCAACACGCGGTGAACGCCACACTGGCGGCCGGCAAGGCCTGCGGGATTCTTGCCCCCAACGAAGAAGACGCCCGCCGCTACCAGCGCTGGGGCTGCCAGTTCATTGCAGTGGCCATCGACATCAGCCTGCTGCGCCAAGGCGCCATGGCCACCCTCGCCCGCTACCGCGAACCCGCTGCCACTCAAGCGCCGTCACGCACTTACTGATCCGCCAAGGAGTCGCACCATGTCATCCGTGCCTGTTTACGAAAACTTCATCGACGGCCAGTTCGTGGCCAGCGCTGCCCATCTCGATGTCATCAACCCGGCCACCGGCGCCGTGCTGTCGAAAGTCCCGGCCTCGACCGCCGAGCACGTCGAGCGCGCCCTCGCCGCCGCCCGTGCCGCCCAAAAAGGCTGGGCGCGCAAACCGGCCAATGACCGCGCCGGCCACTTGCGCCGGATCGCTGCCAAACTGCGGGAAAACGTCGCGCACCTGGCGCGCACCATCACTCTGGAACAAGGCAAGATCAGCGGGCTGGCGGAAGTCGAAGTCAATTTCACCGCGGACTACCTCGACTACATGGCCGAATGGGCCCGGCGCATCGAAGGTGAAATCATCACCAGCGACCGCCAGAACGAAAACATCTTCCTGTTCCGCAAACCACTGGGCGTGGTGGCCGGGATCCTGCCGTGGAATTTCCCCTTCTTCCTGATTGCCCGCAAGATGGCCCCGGCCCTGCTGACCGGCAACACCATCGTCATCAAACCCAGTGAAGAAACCCCGAACAACTGCTTCGAATTCGCCCGACTGGTGGCCGAAACCGACCTGCCGCCCGGCGTGTTCAACGTGGTATGCGGTGACGGCCAGGTCGGCGCCGCCTTGAGCTCGCACAAGGGCGTGGACATGATCAGCTTCACCGGCAGCGTCGACACCGGCTCGCGGATCATGGCTGCCGCCGCACCGAACATCACCAAGCTCAACCTGGAACTGGGCGGCAAGGCACCGGCCATTGTGCTGGCGGATGCGGACCTCGACCTGGCGGTCAGGGCGATCCGCGATTCGCGCATCATAAACAGCGGGCAGGTGTGCAACTGTGCCGAGCGGGTGTACGTCGAACGCAAGGTGGCGGATCAATTTATCGAACGCATCGCAGCGGCCATGAGCGCGACCCGTTATGGCGACCCGATTGCCCAGCCCGACGTCGAGATGGGCCCACTGATCAACCGCCAGGGGCTGGAAAGCGTCAACCGCAAAGTCCGCACCGCGCTGAGCCAGGGCGCAAGCCTGATCAGCGGCGGGCAGATGGCCGACCTGCCCAATGGCTTCCATTTCCAGCCAACGGTGCTGGCGGGTTGCCGCGCGGACATGGAGATCATGCGCGAAGAGATTTTCGGCCCAGTGCTGCCGATCCAGATAATCGACGACCTGGACGAAGCCATCGCCCTGGCCAACGACTGCGACTATGGCCTGACTTCATCTATCTACACCCGCGACCTGAGCAAAACCCTGCAGGCCATGCGTGAGCTGGATTTTGGCGAAACCTACGTCAACCGCGAGAACTTCGAAGCGATGCAGGGCTTCCACGCCGGCGTGCGTAAATCGGGTATTGGTGGCGCGGATGGCAAGCATGGGCTGTATGAGTACACCCATACTCATGCGGTGTATTTGCAAGGCTGATTGCCGAATACCAGCAACCGAGCAGGAGCGTGCTTGCTCGCTCCTGCAGAACGGGTCGCAAAAACTTAAATCGCAGAAACAAAAAACCCCGGTCTTTCGACCAGGGTCTTTGCTATCGACTCGAAGTAACCAGTGGCTTCTTCGTAGCTCCAAGGCGTTCAGTGGGCCTCGGGGCAGATATGGCGCAGCGGACGGGACTCGAACCCGCGACCCCCGGCGTGACAGGCCGGTATTCTAACCGACTGAACTACCGC